>NZ_CACZDK010000029.1 GCF_902779965.1 Fibrobacter succinogenes
GTTTTGGGTGACCCGTTCGAGGGTGAGACCAATTATAGAATTTTCAGGAATAAAAACAAGGGGTCATCGGCAAAAAAATTCACTTTTTTTCATTTTTTTCGATAAAAACGGGTTCTATCCAGCTTCTACATCATGATATTCACATTCTATTCACCTATTTTTTAGGACCATAAAATTTCAACAAGGCAGATTTAGCCTTTTGCCCCCTATTTTTTATAAAAAATTTTTCGGCGAGCGTTCAAAAAAACGCTTTTTTGCACCTAATCCAGTCGTTTTAAGACAAATTCTACAGGATTTGCGCACGTATCCAAGTCCATTTCGGTGGATTTCACCTGCCAACGGAACCAAGTCAACTGCCTTTTTGCATAATTTCGCGTCTTTCGCTTTACTTCTTCAAGAACAGTCTTTACCTGAATGCCGTCGTTTGCACACAAAAGTTCTTTATAGCCAAGACTTTGCCAAGCCGGAGCATCGAGCGGCACCGTTTTAGCAAGTTCATGAATTTCATCGAGCCAACCATCAGCTATCATCTGGTCCACACGAGCATCAATCCTTGCATAAAGATTTTCGCGAGCGCGGTTCAGCCAGAACACCGGCAGTTCCCCTATCCCACCTTCGCGTTCCTTTTGCCATTCCGAAAGCTTGCGGCCGGTCAACTGATAGACTTCCAAAATGCGAATAATGCGCTGCACATTATTTTCTTCTACCTTTTCCATAGCTTCGGGGTCCACTTCCTTCGCTTTTTTATACAAACTATTACTTCCAAACTTTATGGCATCTTCTTCGAATGATTTTCGAATCGATTCATCAATTTTTGGAATTTGCGGAAGCCCAAGCATTAAAGACTGGAGATAGAGGCCTGTACCGCCAACCAAGATATAATTCTGGTCCGGATTTTCAGACAAAAGCTTTTTCACATTTGCACAGAAGTCGCCAGCAGAGTAAACCTTACGCGGATCGAGGAAATCAATCTGGTGGTGTTTTACCCGAGCCATATCTTCAAGAGATGGCTGCGCGGTTCCAATAGCAAAGCCCTTGTATATCTGACGGGAATCTACGCCAATGATTTCGGCGTTAAAGCGTTCCGCCAGTTCCAGTGAAAGGCGAGACTTGCCAACACCAGTAGCTCCAACAAGTGCAAAGAGAATAGGCATGCGCTCAATGTAGTTATATTTGTAGGCGTAATGATTAAGCTTAAACACATTGTCGCTCTTTTTTTAGCATCGGGGATTTTTGCCGGCTTGGCATTTTTTTTGAACAACCAAGACAACGCATACTTCTTTCTCGAAAAAATAGAGGAAACCACAGGCATAAGCCCTCCCGATGCAGTAACAATTGTGAACGACACGACTCCTTTCGAAAAAGGTTTGCAAGACGAACTGAAAATAATCTCATCGAATTATTCTAAAAGATCCAAGCGAAATATTTGGACACTTGCTCGCGGAAAGACAATCGTTGTCTATTTAATGCAGGCTCAAAAGTTTATCCAAAAACGAGGCGGTACAATCCTCTTGATGGAAGAACTCAATGATAATCCAAATTCTTATCAATCCGCAAAGGTGGAAATTTTAACGCCCAAAGGCGATTCGCTTCATCTGACACTTCAGGTTTCGGACAATATTTTCATGAAGAATGCATCACTGATGTCGATTGCATTCCAAACGACGAGCCTCACGCAAGAGATTATTGAAAAACTAAACCATCTAGATTTTCCATTCGACTTGCTTGTTCCGCCATTCGGCCTAAACGACGATTTCTACAAGGATTTAAATAAAATAACCAACAAAGAAATCGTTCTATGGCTAGCCATGGAATCAACTAAATTAAATAAAGTCCACAACAAGCTTCGCCCGCTTCGCATCCACCATACCGAAGAACAAATCGAAGAAACCATCAACGATGCAAAAGAAATCCTTCCAAACGCAGCAGGCATCGCCACTCGCTATGGGGAACAGGCGGTCAAGCACAAGCAACTGTTACAGGCCATTCTAAAACCAGCCGAAAAGAAGGACATGTGGTTTTTAGATTTATCCATGGAAGAACGAACCGTCGTTCCGCAATCTTGCAAAGACTTTGAGATTATCTGTAAAATAGCGTTCCCGTACAATCCGGACAACAGTTCCGTTGAGGATTATGTCCACCAAAAACTCAGGGAAGCGCCCAAAAGCGGAACATCTATCATGATTCTCCCGCTGACAGAACAAAATTTGTCTAAAATTGAGGACATCGCCAAAAAGGCAGCCAAGCAAGGCACGACCCTCGTTGACTTATCGACTTTATTCAATTCTAAATAGGAGAGCTTATGTCTATCAAACTCGGTGTAAACGTGGACCACATTGCTACAATCCGTGAAGCCCGTAAAGGCAAGGAACCCGACCCAGTCGCCGCCGCTATGATCGCGGAGCTCGCCGGTTGTAACGGGATTACCGCCCATCTCCGTGAAGACAAGCGCCACATCCAGGACAGAGACATCAGACTCCTCCGCGGAATCGTTACGACAAAATTGAATCTTGAAATGGCTCCGGCTCAGGCAATGGTGCAGTTTGCCATCAACCGCCAGCCCGATATGGTGACTCTTGTCCCGGAAGTCCACACCGAACTATCCACAGAAGACGGACTGAACGTTTCAGCAAAGATCGACGAACTCGCCAAGTACGTCATGACGCTCAGGAACAACGATATTCTCGTAAGCGTATTCATTGATGCCGAAACCGAACAGGTTAAAGCAGCAAAGAAGGTCGGCGCAAACTTTGTGGAATTCAACACCGGCAAGTACGCGACGGCATTCGAACTCGGCAGCCGCGAAGAAGTCGATCGTGAAATTTCGGCATTGCAAGACATGACTGTTCTCGCCCACAAGTACGGCTTGAACGTTCTCGCCGGACGCGGGCTCAACTACAGAAACGTGCAGCCAGTTGCCAAAATTGACGGGATTGACGAAATCATTATCGGGCACAGCATCGTGAGCCGCGCAACACTAGTCGGCATGGAACGCGCCGTGAAAGAAATGCTCGAAGCGATTAGGCATTAGCGGCTTTTGCGCTCTGGGCACGCTCGTAAACTCGCTCTGAGGTCGCTTCGCTTTGGGGTCGCCTTGCTCTGCAAGGCTTTGGGCATTTCTAATTCAATAACCTCATACCTCAAAGGGAGCCGTAGGCGACCGAGCCCATAGCCCATACCGCTCTAATAATCCCTATATTCCACGTTTTCCAGCACAAGCCCCTGCGGGGGCGCCCATGTGCGTTCACCTTTGAACTGCTTGGCGAAAATTTGATTGACCGTTCCTTCGGGATAGCGGCCTCGCCCGACATCAAAGAGTGTGCCGACCATGGCACGAACCTGACGATGCAAAAAACGATTCCCTTTGATATGGAACATGCAACTCCAGTCGTTCAAACGTTCCAAGCGGAATTCGCTTAACGTACAAAGCGTTGACTTTCCATCGTTTCGCGGAATACAGAAATCAATAAAATCATGTTCGCCAAGGAACGAAGCCGCCTCGCGGCCCATCGCCTCGATATCGAGATTGAGCGAACCGCACTCCCAACCAAAGTCACGCATCAACGCCACAGGTCGTGTAAAAATCGTGTACTGGTAATAGCGCAACACAGCGTCGTAGCGTGCATTGAAGTCCGGGGCGCAAGCTTCCAAATCGCGAATACGGATAAGACGTTTTGTAAGACCGTTGACAGAACGAACAACCTTCATCGGATCAAGTTCACCGTCAAAATCAAAATGAACACACTGCCCACGAGCATGCACGCCGGTATCCGTCCGGCCCGACCCCGTTACGCGGATTGGCGTACGCAAGGCAATCGACAACGCCTCTTCGAGCGTAGATTGCACCGTTACAAACCGGAGTTTGCCTCCGCAATTTTGTTCTTGCCAGCCGTAAAAAGCGCTGCCTAAATATTCACAACGAAAGCGGTAACGCATTAGTTACCTGCTTCTACAGCTTCCTTGATAACAGCTTCGACCTTCGCCTGAGGAATCTTTAGCTTCGAAGCAATTGCCGAAGCCGGGAAGCCTCTGCGGGACATTTGCAAGACTTTGCTATTCACCGACGATTCGCGATCGAATCGGTTCATTTCAAGCGGATGTGCGACTGCCGTAGCTACAACTTCGGGTCTTGGTGGGGTTTGTTCCTTTGCACGAACCTTTGTACGGTCGTGGTGCAGCACATCAGAAAGCGACTGCATGGCCGAGGTAATACGTTCTCTTGCGGTCGGACGGAGCACCGTCTTTCCGTTAAACGGAGATGTCAAAATTCGATTTTCGGGAACTCCATGTTCATCTTCAAACGCAGCCTTCGAAGCGTCTCCGGACTTCGTTTGAAGTTCCATCGTCTCGCGACGTCTGGCTGCAAATTCTTCAGCTTCGTCAATAATGGACTTTTTAGGAGAATGAATACGAGTCGTTGCAATCGTTTCAGAATCGTCAATAGCAGGAAGCTCGCCAGTTTCTCTTGCTTTTGCAAGTGCTTCCATCATTCGAGTCTCAACCACTTTTTTGCGGTGGATAAGCACAAGCACGAGAATTACACAGCAGAGAAGTACGGAAAGCGTACCACCGATAATCCAAAGCCATACGCCTCCAGAAAAACCGCCCACGTTTTCTTCGGGCGTTTCTGTTTCACTCGCCGTATTTGACCGCATTGCCGAAAGATCTTCCCAAGCATTGGAAAGTTCATCGCGAATTTTCACCTGAGAATCGACATTACCCTGAGCATTCCACAAGGCCATTTCCAACGAATCAATCTTGGCGCGCGTCTGCATGTACCGATTAACATCGAACGATGAAGACGAACCAGAAAAATCAACTTTGAGATAAACAATTAAGGCACAAGCCAAAACAAAAAGAATAACTGGAGCTGCGTATTTCTTCATACCAGGAAATCTAGAAATTATTCCCGTAACATTTTCATTTTGAAAGTTCGACACGGAACAAAACCTCTTTTTTACATACTTGCCATTAATTGTAGAAAAATTCACAACGGTTCATTGAGAGTTTCACAACACTTTTCAACACGAAAAGCCCCAAAAAACGATAATCGACCTCAACATTAAATACCTTTATGTTCAAGAACTCTTTGTTCTCCTCCTAACCCCAAAAAAAACACCATAGCCCCAACAGCTATGGTGTTTTTTCCTTTTTGTCGCAATTTCGGCAAACCCATTCCATTTTATACTGTTAATAAATGCACTTTTTAGCTTCCAATCGCTCAAAACAAGACTTTTTGGAAAAAGTTTTTATAGTTTCAAGCTATGCAGCCGCAAGCACTTAGATTGTCCCGAATTACGATTTCAAATCTCCGCTCCATACAGCGCGAGACGTTTCCGCTTAGTGATTTTACCGCCTTAATTGGATACAACAATGCCGGAAAAACGAATATTTTGATGGGTATTCGTTGGTTACTGGCACATTTTTCGCTAGACATCTCGTATTTTGACGACCCGAACCACCCCGTCGAAGCCGAAGGGATTTTTGAGGGTATTACAGAACAAATTTTGAACCGCCTTGGCGACGAAAAAGCGGCCGAACTCATGCCGTACCTTTCGGGCACCACACTCCGCGTCAAGAAAGTCCAACGCATTCCGGGCGAACTCCCCGGCAACATTGAATTTTGGGCATTCAGCCCTACTAACGGCAAGCGGAAAGGCAAAGATTGGGTCCGCGTCAACGACCACTTTATAACAGCGTTCAACCGCATATTCCCGGAATCCATCGCAATTTGGGATTTTGAAGGGAACAACGCCTACACAAAATTGATGCACGAGATTTTCAAGCCGCTCGAACGCAAATTCGGTGGCGAACTGAGTCAAGTCATCGAACAATTTACGGAATTGCTCGCCCCCGGAAGCGACAAACGAGCCGACGAAATCCAGGCGTTCGACAAAGAAGTCAACGCAGCGCTGCGTCCGCTATTTCCAAGCGTTAAAGTGGAGCTCGATATTCCCGTGCCAACTCTTGAAACATTCCTCAAGAGCGCAACGATTAAGGTCGTTGACGAAGATGACGGTTTCGAGCGCGATATTTCGCGCATGGGCGCTGGCTCGCAACGAGCCATCCAAATGGCGCTTGTCCGTTACCTCGCCGAAATCAAGAAGCACCACAACAATCATTACCTGAGCCGCAAGCTTTTGCTGATTGATTCGCCGGAACTGTTCTTGCATCCGCAAGCAGTTGAGCTCGTGCGTGTGGCATTGAAGAACCTTTCGAACGAAGGCTACCAAGTTATATTCGCAACGCATTCCGCACAGATGGTCACGAGCGAAGATGTAAGTACGTCTCTCTTGATCCGCAAGAACAGGGAACGCGGCACGTTCATGCGCAAGCGAATGGAAGATGCCGTTCGCCAAGTCGTGAAAGATGCGCCGAGCCAATTGCAAATGCTGTTTAGTTTGTCTAACAGCAACGAGCTTTTATTCGCCGATTACGTACTCCTTACCGAAGGTAAAACGGAATGGCGTGTGCTACCCGCCCTTTTCGAGCGCATTACCGGGCAATCTTTTGCACTAATCAAGTGCGCGCTCGTGCGTCAAGGCGGCGTAAGCAACACCCGCAAGAGTATGCAGGTTTTGAGCGCCATGGACATTCCCGTGCGCGCCATTGTCGATTTGGACTACGCGTTTACCACGGCAACTCGCGATGGATTCTTGAGCGCCAATGACCCGGATATTACCGAGTGCCGTAACTTGTTCCGCGAGCTTGCCTGCCACAACCATTTGCGCTTGGTGAACGGCCTCCCCGTCAACAAACACAGCAATATCAGCGCTTCCACTGCTTATGCAATGATGGCCTCTATGCCAGAAGCCGAACGCCCCATCCGCAATATCCACAACAAACTTTGCGAGCAAGGCATTTGGGTCTGGACTCGTGGCGCAATTGAAGAACACCTTGGGCTAAATGGCAAAAACGAGATGGTATGGCGCAATTTTATTGAACGCAGCAAGTCCAAGAACTTTGTGCAGACGCTCCCCGATTACGAAGGCATTGAAGCGTTGTGCCAATGGATTATCAACGGGAGCCGCGGGCAATTCTAAGAATTTCACAGCGAAGCAAAAAGGAGTGCGCATTTCTGCGACACTCCTTTTTTTTCAACATTTCCCCAAAACAACGTCTAAGGCGACAACCGCAAAACACATTTTACAGAATAAAAAACACTTTTTCGTCTTTTTTTTACGTAAGAAACAGTGAAAAACTGGAGTTTCTTACGTAATTTTTCATACAAAATAATCAACCGTAACAAAAAAAATGGACATAATTCTAAATTTTTTTGATAAAATTTCTAAAAAAGGAGGGGGAATTAGAGTTTTAGCCCCTCATGCGACCAAAAAACAACGTTAAAAGCGCAAACAATCACAAACAACGTTAAAATTTTACGTAAAAAAGTTAAATAAACAGGGCTTTTTCACGTAAAAATCGCCATTTTTTCAAAATCAGCTTTTTTTAGCCTCCCCAAAACAGCTGATGCCGGCATTAGGGCCGGCACAACAGCTTAAGAACTTGAACCCGCTCTTTGCCAGCGGATCATCAACGGAAGTTGGGAATCGTTCTAAAAACAGCAAAGCCCGCGCGAGGACAGGCGCGGGTATGACAATTATTTTGCGGGCTTTTACGCTTTAGATGCTATCGATAACGTTGTTGAACGCTTCAACCGGACGCATCCACTTCTTGAGAAGGTCTGCGTTCGGAACGTAGTATCCTCCGATATCGGCAGGCTTGCCCTGTTCCGCAGCGAGGGCAGCGACGATTTCGCTTTCCTTCGCGGAGAGCGCGGCACGATGGAGAGCATCTTTGCAGAAGTACCGACTTCGAGAATCGGGAACAAGTCCGTGAGGTAGTCGCACATCACGTTACCGGTAACACCGATTGTATCGAGGCCAGCCTTGGCGCGCTTCCATCGTTTCGACAATCACCTTTCGCTGTTTCAAAAAGCCCTCTGAAAGCTACCGTTGCAGTTTATTCAATAGGGAATCTAGCCGCAAAGACAGTTTCTTTGCTCCAGCGACACACAAATGATCGAAATCCAGCGCCATTTCATCCGTATAGTCATGTGCGCCATAATGGTATTCGTCCATCATTACAAAATGGGAATACTTCGCAGCAAGGGAATCCAGATGTACTAAAGTTTTCTGGGCTACGCTTCTGGGAGGACCATGGCGGCCAAAAGATCCTGTTTTCGCAAAAAGAGGAGACTGAGGGAAAACAAGTCCCACAACAAGGAAGCCCGCATTCTTCGTTTTTTCGATAAAGTCATCAAATTCCTTAAAGACGTCATCATACACCTTCATTTCCGCTTCACTATAATTGGAATCCCTGGTCACTTCGCCAGTTTTTCCCCAGCCCAAACAAGGTTGGCTGTACAAGCCCCCCGTAGATACACAAGAATCCAGGTCAAACTGTGAATAGGAGACATTTTCATCCACCATATCCACAAAATTATTTGGCAAGCTGTCCTTCCAAAAATTCTGGCTCGCATCGTAGATATAGCCAGGAGCCCGTTCAAATAAAACCGTATTTTTAAATTCAGGCGTATTCGACTGCAGGTCAGGAGCTATTTCAATGACCAGAGTTTTCAAGTTCTTTACGTGAGGAATTACGTAATTTTCCGCCATATAAAGTTCTCCCCAAAGTTCACTGCCGTCATAACCAAGGTTTAAGGATGGACGAGTCATATAGCGTGGGTCAAAACCCCTACGAACACGGGAGGACCCCAGCATCACAAGTTCCAGAGTATCTTTCATGTCCCAGAACATGCGCATCTTGGGGTTCATGATTATTTCACTGATTTCTGCTGTCTGGTCTCGGTAAGCTCCCGCGCTGTCCAAGTCAAGGGATCCGACATCACTACTTTTAATTCGTGACCACAAATAAGGATGGTATAGGTCGTCGCCTTGCGCCAACTCCGTAATCGAAGAATCCTTGAAATCCACTAAAACAATCTTGCCATGAAGTCCGGCTGCATCAGTAAGCGTTGCCACAGCAATATCGCTGACATCGGTCCACTCCGTATGGTCAAAACTGTATCCTTTCGGC
The DNA here is from genome assembly GCF_902779965.1 of Fibrobacter succinogenes. Lineage (NCBI taxonomy): Bacteria > Pseudomonadati > Fibrobacterota > Fibrobacteria > Fibrobacterales > Fibrobacteraceae > Fibrobacter > Fibrobacter succinogenes. The sequence goes on from NZ_CACZDK010000029.1 coordinate 9,040, forward strand.
GCAGCAACAGACTGTATCAACTTTCCGCTACTATCGACAACAAAGATCCGTTCATGAACGCCATAGTTTGTTCCAACGAAATCCTTACCAGTAGAGCTTGCAAAATCAAGGAATAACGATCGCTTGCTGCCATCCTTTGCCAACGATACATTGCAAGCCTGTTCTCCATTATACCAAACGGTGTCAGAACCATTTATACGGGCCCTCAACAAGCGTGCGCCAGAAACAGCAAGTTTTTCATCAGGTGAAACGCCGTCATGATAAGCACCATCAAAGAGCTTTTGGGCTTTGCCGAATTTCCCGTTTTCGAATTTGACCTGCCAAGTACTCATAGAGGCAAAGGTCGCCCCATCTTTATTGTTTCCCGCATCGTTTGTATAAACAATAACTGTATCTCCAGATGGAAGAACGCGCCAACGCGGGATTGCCGCACTTTCTACATCAAGCTTTACAAGGTTGGAACCTTTTTCATTCAAATCTCGAACATACAAGCTAGACTGTCCTGAAACGCCTTCCAACTTTGTACAAAAAGCAACATGATGGCCATTGGGAGAAACATCCGGATGGTAAGCATCCAAAGAATCAACAATTTCAATAAAAGCCGAATTACCATTCAAATAATCTAGATAGACAAGATTGCCGGACATTTCATTCCTAAAAACAAGCTTTGCCCTCAAAGTTTTAATTTTTTCGCGAAGTATCGCCGTAGTTGCCGTAGAGGTAAATGTCGAAGTTGTAACAGAGCCATTGGGGTTCATCCACACGGGGTCAGGAATGGCGCCAAACGCCAATCGAAAACCCACATATTCTGCCATCGTTGATGATGTCACGGTATACACATCACTCCGTGAATAGACGGTCATGTTTTCCGGAGCATTCCGATAACTGCCTCCCTTCACGACTCGTTCTCCAAGTGAACCTCCATTAGGAGCCCCAACATAGTTTACAATGGTAGTATCCTTAAAATTGCCTAGCCAATCATTTACCCATTCCATTGCGTTGCCGGCCATATCGCAAACTTGGGTTTCATCTTTTTTCTTTTCGCAAACAGGGTGCAACTTATAATCTGAATTCTTGTTGTTCCAGGATTCCTGTGGATTCCAATCTTGTGATGCCACAAGCACCCATTCTGCTTCCGTCGGCAACCTGTACCCCTCAACATTGGGAAGAAATGAAAAGTTCTCCAAGACGAGTGCATGATGCTGCTCATCAAATGTAATGGCATCGTAGGTATAGACGGTGTCGTAGCCTTCGCTTTTCGAACGCGCATTGGCAAACAGAATCGCATCGCCAAAGGTCGCGTTGGTAATAGGTAGATCGCTATTAGCCACATTCGGTCCCCCACTCATATAAGCCGCGTATTCACCCCTTGTGACTTCATGTTCCGAGATAGAAAAGTCATAGGTGAAAAGAGCCTTCATCGCAGGGCGTTCTTTGGCCAAAGCGCTGCTGGAATTTGTCCCCAAAATAGTGTGGCTATCCGAAGCCTTAACGAGAACCATTCCCTTGTGTGCGTCGTCCAATTCAAATGCGACCTTGGAGCCTTCCTCTTCCGGGCCTGTACTAGACGAGTCATGGCATGAAACCATCAAAAAAAGCAGGCACAATAGCAACCGAATCATTTTGTTTCTCCATAAATTAAAAGCGGGGAGTCCAATGAACCGGCATATGCCAGCATAATTGGGCTACCCCGCTAAATATAGTATCCTAAATTTCGTCAATCACCTTGTTGAACGCTTCGACGGGGCGCATCCACTTCTTGAGAAGTTCTGCCTTCGGGATGTAATAACCACCGATATCGGCAGGCTTACCCTGTTCGGCAGCGAGAGCGGCGACAATCTCCGTTTCCTTCGCGGAGAGAGCGGCAGCGACCGGAGCGAACTTGGCGGCGAGTTCTGCATCGTCCTTCTGGGCGGCGAGAGCCTCGGCCCAGTAAAGTGCGAGGTAGAAGTGGGAACCACGGTTGTCGAGTTCGCCAATCTTACGAGCCGGCGTGCGGTTGAATTCGAGAATCTTGCCGTTGGCGGCGTCAAGCGTATCGGCCAAGACCTTAGCCTTCTTGTTGCCATCCTTCAGCGCGACCTGTTCGAATGCAGGCACGAGAGCGAAGTATTCGCCGAGAGAATCCCAGCGGAGGTAGTTTTCGGCGAGGAACTGTTGCACCTGCTTCGGAGCAGATCCACCGGCACCTGTTTCGTAGAGACCACCACCAGCCATAAGCGGCACGATGGATAGCATCTTTGCAGAAGTACCGACTTCGAGAATCGGGAAAAGGTCCGTGAGGTAGTCACGCATCACGTTACCCGTCACGCCGATGGTATCAAGACCAGCCTTGGCACGCTTCATCGTTTCGACGATAGCCTTGCGCGGGCTCATAATCTTGATGTCAAGCCCCTTCAAGTCGTGTTCCGGCAAGTAGGCTTCCACCTTCTTCTGGATTTCGCGGTCGTGAGCACGTTCCGGATCGAGCCAGAAAATAGCCGGCGTGTTCGAGAGGCGAGCGCGCGTTACAGCAAGCTTCACCCAGTCACGCACCGGAGCGTCCTTAGCCTGGCACATACGGAAAATATCACCAGCTTCCACATTCTGCTGCAAGAGGACTTCGCCCTTGCCGTTCACAGCACGAATGACGCCCTTGCCCTTAGCAACAAACGTCTTGTCATGGCTGCCGTATTCTTCGGCACCCTGAGCCATGAGGCCCACGTTCGGCACGGTGCCCATGGTTTTAGGGTCGAATGCGCCGTTCTGCTTGCAGAATTCAATCGTTTCATCGTAAATTCCAGCGTAGCAGCGGTCCGGAATGCAAGCCACAACTTCTTGCAGCTTGCCTTCCTTGTTCCACATGCAGCCGGAATTGCGGATCATTGCCGGCATCGAAGCGTCGATAATCACGTCGCTCGGCACATGCAAATTCGTAACGCCCTTGGCAGAATCGACCATGGCGAGGTCCGGGCCAGCAGCCAAAGCGGCATCAATAGCAGCCTTGACTTCGGCTTCGCGAGCGTTGCCTTCGAGGCGTTTGAACAAGTCACCGAGACCGTTGTTGGCGTCGATTCCGAGTTCCTTAAAGAGGTCTGCGTACTTCGTGAACACGTCCTTGAAGAACACGCGGACAAATGCACCGAACAGCACCGGGTCAGAGACCTTCATCATCGTAGCTTTAAGGTGCACGGAGAAGAGGAGGCCCTTGGCCTTGGCTTCGGCCATTGCATTGGCGATGAACTTTTCGAGAGAAGCCATGCGCATGACGGTCGCATCGATGATTTCGCCCTTGAGGAGCGGCTTTGCGGCACGGAGTTCCGTCACGGCACCAGCGTCATCGACAAATTCAATCTTGAAGGAGTCGGCTTCGGCCATCGTGATGGATTTTTCGTTACCGTAGAAGTCATCGGCCTGCATGCTGGCGACATAAGTCTTCACGGATTCGTTCCACACGCCGTTGCTATGCGGATTGTTGCGAGCATAGTTCTTGACAGCGTTAGGAGCGCGGCGGTCGGAGTTGCCCTGGCGAAGCACCGGGTTCACAGCGGAGCCCTTCACCTTGTCGTAGCGAGCGCGAATTGCCTTTTCTTCGTCGTTGGCAGGAGCATCCGGGTAGTCCGGGAGAGCGTAGCCGTTCTTCTGGAGTTCAGCGATGGCGGCCTTGAGCTGCGGCACCGAGGCAGAAATGTTCGGAAGCTTGATGATGTTTGCATCCGGTTCAAGCGTGAGCTTACCGAGGAATGCAAGGTCGTCCGTCACCGGCTTGCCAGCAAACGTCGTTCCTGCCGGGAGCGTGTCCGCGAAAGCGGCAAGAATGCGGCCAGGCAAGGAGATGTTCTTGGTTTCGACATCGATATCTGCGGTCTTTGCAAAAGCAGATACGATAGGAAGCAAAGACTGAGTCGCCAAGAATGGCGACTCGTCCGTAAGGGTGTAATAGATTTTAGTATTCATACAGCGATAAAGATAGAAAAACAAAAGTCACCCCCGAACAAGTCGGAGATGACACTTAGGTAGTCAGCGAGGCTCCCCCTCCTGATGGTGTCTGTTCTTTTTAGAAGGTGAATTTAGTCAACACCAAATAGTTTTACATATTTGCCATAATCGTACATCGTAGAAATAATCCACTCACCGTACGGCTCTATTTTCGCAAGAGTTTCCGGCTTGTCGCAATTCCATTTGTCGCTCGCATAAGTCGTTTTCACAATGGGGTGATTCAAACCATCCCAATCCGGTGAATCCGCCAACAAAATTATAGGATAGTAAACCGTCGTATCTTCAGGGCAGTTGTTCCCGCTCTTCACGATATCTGTCACATAAATTCCATTTTCATCAATACGAGTTATTAAATGTCCCTTAGCGCCAATATCTTTTAGAACAACTAGGTAGTAAATGGAGTTTTTAGAAGAACGATACGTCCTAAACTCGTCCAATCGGCCTGGATATTCTGCCAACTTGGGGAAGAATGTTGTTAACAACGAATCTGGCAATATATAAACACCCTCATTGCGATACGTATCTGCGATTGGAGTATTTGGCAACGTATTATAAGCGAGACTCAATCCTCCATAAAGCTTACTATCATCTATTTCTTTGTAAGTAACTTTGCCATCCGAACTAACTTTGACGGTACTATCGATTATCGAAAACTGCCACTTATATGCATACGTTGTACGCTTTAAAGTATTAGCCCAATCACTTTCAGCAAAGTAAACTCTATTCATACTATCCAAATAGGGCTGATACGTAAAAGGATTGATGCGAACGTAATTTTCGTCATCAAACGGAGCGTAATTTATGGAATCATCAATACATTGATTTTTATACTGAGCCGTATAATCATTCAAGACATCATACCATGCCTGACCTTCAGGGATAAATGATGCGCAAGCCAATTCCAAGTCATCTTCGCTACACCCATCTCCAAAATCCCAAAAGAGACCATTCGCATCTTTGCAAGATTTTTTAAATAGATTCAACTTCTCGGCACATGAAACACCATATCCCCAAAAACCATTTCTCATTTTCCTTGACCCCATCGTATTTATCACGACTGGGACTCCATCAACATCAACAATTTTAGTAGCTTCGATGGATTCATTAGGATGGTTATAGAAATAGTCTTGCGCGGCCTCCTCCGAGTAGCATCTTTTATACGGATCAACGTCATGAGCACATTCATGATCGTCGTCATACGATGTTGCGCGCAACACGCCATTCCTCTCTAAATTGTTCTCCTTTGAATAAGTCACAACGTCACAAACTTTACGCCGATCCTTGCTGGGATAATGATATACCTGACTATTCTTTATGCTCCACGGAAGCGTATTGACATAATCAAAGTAGAACTTATTTGTATTAGAGCCCATAGACACCATCAAAGAATCAAAAAGCCGTTCTAATGAATCTGCCATCGATGGGTCCGCCAAAGAAATGAGCGACCTCGCCAAAATAGCTTTCTGCTCTTCCGTCAGCCCTATCGGCGAAGAATTCGGTTCGGTAGTCGCACCCGTAAAATCAGGTGTAAAGACGTCATTTGAGCATGACATCAAGAGAGCGGTAAGTCCCGTCATGATTGTTTTATTTATTTTTTTCATTTCATTTCTCCTTCCCTTTTGTCAACGGGAACAGTTGTAAATTCAAGCGATAAACTTTATCGTAATCTTTTTCTTTAGCAGCCATGGCAACCACCTGCTGCCTGAGAACTTCAAGCTTTTGCACAAGCCATTTGTACGTCGCATCGGACATGCCAAGCGTCACGCCCGCGACATGGCGCTTTTCCGGCGGGATTTCGTCAATGGCATCAACAGCAAGCTTTGACATTTGGCGGTTCATGGAACGCAACGCCAAAGGAATCGCCTCGGAAGATCCCGTTACAATTTTTTCAGTTTGTTTGTAGGTATCCTCGTCAACCTTTTTCAAAAAATCAGTACGGCACAAAAAGTCCAACGCATAGCGCACTTCGGCCGCACTTACGACTGGATAGCATTGGTGCGCAAGCTCCAACGGTTTTGCTCCCGGCATAATCGGCGCAAGTTCCCGCATCACAGGATTCACCCACGTTTCGAAATACTTGAACGCCTCGGAGTCCACAACTCGCAAGTGATTTTCCTTCGCGATTCTTTGCATTTCTTTAAAAGCCTGGGTTTTCTTTGCATCGCTTTTGGCGTCGCCAAAAAGCACCATCGCACGGAAAAAATCTCGATCAATACCTTCAATCGACATGGCATTGGCAACACCCTCGACACCATTCTTGCTCAAACCGCTTTTTCCATCGCAAACGAGCTGAATGTAGTTGGGCGAAGTAAACCCCGCCAAACGAGAAAATTCACGCCACGAGAACAAAGAACTGCGTTTACGTTCTTCGTAAAAATCGCGCATGTATTTTCGATAATCTTGATATTCTGTTATCGGTTTCATACCTATAAAATAAATTCATTCTATAGCTTCCGCAACAGATTTTACTATACAAAATCAAGATTTTTGAAGAAATTTTAAAGATTTTTGAATTTTTCAAAAATTTTTACAAAAATATTATACAGAGCGTATTATAAAAACGAGAAGACGACGCTCCACGCCACGCGCGCCCCTCAAAAAAAAGTAAGTAGGCCATCAAAGCGGTCTATTTTCAACATTTAAAGCAAGTGGTCCCCAAAATGCAGACTTCATTGCCAAAAATTCAATGTTTAAAAAGCATTTCTTAACAAATATTGACCCGTCAGAATATAAATTATAGGTGTGGTGTGGATAAAAACTCTTCTATAGGTTTTTTATGAAGAATTTTGGGTTTGGAATTGTCAATTACAGGCTTTTTTGCGCGACTTTGTCGGTCGCTTGTTATTCATTTGCAGCAAGCTATGCGCCCCCATCAACAGCAGTTTCGAAAATCAACAGCTATCGAGGCTATTCGGAGCTGACTTCGGCGGCATCCGGCATGGATATTGACCAGTACACTTACAACATGACCACTTGGCAAATCGCAAATGGAGGTTTTGACAAAGCCCACGCCGACAAGTACAAGAACGCATACACAGGCGGTGCAAAATCCTCTTGGACGGCAAAAGGCGGCGGTGACCTCGGCACGATCGACAACAACGCCACCGTTCAAGAAATGCGTTTGCTCGCCGTGCGTTACAAAGAGACGACGAACAACAATTACAAATCAGCATTCAAGACAAGTTTCAACAAGGCCGTCAATTTTCTTTTGACAATGCAGCGCTCCAAAGGCGGGCTCCCACAAGTTTGGCCCAAGCGCGGCAACTATTCCGACCAAATCACACTGAATGACAACGCCATGATCCGCGCAATGGTCACCATGATGGATATCGCCAACAAAACGAGTCCATTCGACAGTGACATCATCGACGACGCCACTCGTAGCAAGATGAAATCGGCTCTCGACAAAGCAGTCGATTACTTGCTCAAGGCACAAATCGTAAATGACGGAAAACTCACAGTCTGGTGCGCCCAGCATGACACCAACAGCTTTGCCCCGGTTGGCGCACGCGCTTATGAACTCGCCAGCAAGTCCGGCAGCGAATCCGCAGGTGCCGTATGGTTCTTGATGAACTGGCCCGAACAAACCGAAGCCATCCAAAAATCCATCAAGGGCGCGATTGAATGGTACAAGAAAACACGTGTGACCGGACTCTACTTCAACAAAAAAGCAGGAACATTCGAAAAGCGCGACGGTAACGTTCTCTGGTACCGATTCTACGAAGTCAACAACGACAATTACTTTTTCTGCGACCGCGATGGCGCGAGCACCAAGACGCAGGATTTTACCAAGATTAGCGAAGAACGCCGCACGGGATACCAGTGGGCAGGTGATTACGGCACCGGCATCATCAACACCGAAAAAAATTATCTCGAAGCGCTCGCCAAGATGGACGACAACTATGTCCCGCCCCCACCCGCACCCGCCATGTGCGGGAGCGACACTTGCAAGACATACATTGACGGCGTAGACTTTATCGATATTCAGGGCGTCAAGGAAGCAAGCAACACGGGATTCGTCGGCGAAGGTTACGCCAACGTAGACAACTCCACCGGAAGCTACGTGACCTACGGCGTTACCGCATTCAAGGAAGGCAAATACACATTGTTCATCAGCTTCGCAAATGGCGGAGGTTCCGCGCGCGGATTCAACGTTTCTGCAGGCAACGACACGTTACTCGCCAACGGCAGCATGGAATCGACCGGCGGTTGGACCGAATGGAAAATGCAAAAAATCGAGATTAAATTGCCCATTGGCTACAGCGAACTCAAGTTCACAAGCCTTTCGAAAGATGGCATGTCCAATATCGATTACATCGGCTGGATGAGCGACGATTTGAAAATTGGCGAAGTTGAAGTTCCACGCACATCCATTGAGGCAATGCGCGCAATCCGCAAAACGAAACAAGGCAACCGCTACTTTGTGGACTTTGGCGGCAAAGCCAATGGCGCGGGAGCTTACTTTACGAGAGGAAATGGAAAAACGTACAGAGTAAACGGAAGGAACGCAAAATAGGCGCCCCGGCACAGAGGCCGGGCGACAAGCAAAAAAAACGTCATTGCGAGCTACACTTACTCCGAGCGAAGCGTGGGAGCCTGGCGAAGCAATCCATGCATTAGAATTGAGGTAATATGTTGAATAATTGGTTTTACAGGTTTGCAGTTTGTATGCCGTTTGCAATGACGGTGAGCGCTTCCGCAATTGCAAAGCACGGCTTTGATTTTGTATTGGGCGTCGATGGAGACTTCAAGGCGGCAATCGCAAAGGCATCTTCTTCGGGCGCAAGCGAATCAAACCGCTTTATTTTATTCGTGCCAAACGGTGAATACAATATCACCAAGATCACCGGCGATGAACATGGCAGATCGACTTTCAGCGGTTCGAACATTTCCATTATCGGGCAATCGGCTGATAAAACAATTATTTGGAACACGACCGATACCGAAGGCATAAGCACCACGGCAACAATATACTTCCCAAGCAACAAAAACATGTACATGCAGGACATCACCCTGCAAAACAGAAGTTCCGTTAGCTCTTCAAATGCAGCGCGACAAGTCGCCTTGCAGCAAAATGCGGGCGATAAATTTATCTACAAAAACGTACGCCTTTTGAGCGGCCAAGACACTTACTACACCAAGAAAGGCCGCACCTATTGGGAAGGCGGCGAAATTGACGGAACGGTAGATTTTATCTGTGGTGGCGGCGACGTATTCTTCGAAGGCACGAAGCTTGTGATGACGCGAAACGGCGGCTACATTACCGCTTCACAAAATCCAGATACCTGGGGCTACGTTTTCAACAACGCCATTATCGAAGTCAGCAATTCTAGTTTCAATAAAACATTTTATCTCGGACGCTCCTGGGGCCGTGCAAAAGTCGTCTTCTTAAATACCATCATGCGTGCAGAGCCCAGAGCCGAAGGCTGGGGTCCCGACATGAATTCCGCTCCGCAGATTTTTGGCGAATACAACAGCAAAAACGGGAATGGTGGCGCCATCAACACAAGCCAACGCAAAACGTATTTTGATGGCGGCAAGGACAAATCCACTGCAACGACGCTCAAGACTGTTTGGAATGCAAGCGACGCTGCTAAATACACGCTCAAAAACGTCCTTGGCGGTAGCGACAACTGGGAACCGAACAAACTCACAGCGCAAGTCTCTGCGCCAAAGATTTCTCAGGAAGGCGCCAACATTGTATGGAACGATGACGACAACGCCATTTGCTGGGCCATCTTTGTGAACGGCAAATACCACAGCAACACTACCACAAATTCCATTGACATCGGCGGCATTGCCACAGGCTCCAAAGTCACCGTCCGCGCCGCAAATTCCATGGGCGGCCTCGGCGCAAGTTCCAACGAAATTACCGTTCTCGAAGCAAACGTCACTTACTACAACTTAACAATTAATTCTTCTATCGGTGGCTCCATTGTCGCCTCCCCGAACCGCGAAAAAATCGCCGAAGGCACCGCAGTCACATTTACCGCAAAACCCGCCAGCGGCTGGAAATTCGCAGGCTGGACCGGCAAAAGCGCAAGCGATGCCGGCAGCGAAAGCACATGGAAAACAACGATGACCAAGGACATCGAACTCGGCGCGATCTTCGAAGCCAAAGGCACAACCACATTCCAAGCCGAAGACGGCATCATCGATAACGCCATCAACGAAAGCACAAACGCAGGCTTTGCAGGCACGGGCTACATCAACTTCGGCACGGGAAAATCAACCGTCCAAGTTCCCGTCTATGTAGAATATCCCGGCGAATACACGATGGAAATGACTTACGCAAACGGCAGCGGCAAAGCTCGCAGCCTTGCCTTCGCCGAACCCGGCACATGCACCACAGGCGTTGACGGATGCAAAGGCGCCGAAGTCATTTCGTTCGAAGCCACCGACAAGTGGACCACATACCAAACAAAAGAAGCAACCATTACACTCCCCAAAGGCGCAAGCTACATCACGTTTTCCATCGTTGACGGCAATGACGGTCCGAACCTCGACCAAATCAAACTCACCGAAAAAGACGTCGATAAAGGAAGCGTCGCCATCGTGAAAATCAACCGCGTAAACGCAGCAGTCACCGAATCACGCATCTACGATACGAACGGAAAACTCGTGCGCTATGCGAAAGGGGACGCCAATTTGACCGGTCTTGCCCCCGGAATTTACGTCGTAAAAACCTTTGTAAAAGGTTATAATAAACAAACATTGGTTCAAGTCCATTAGAATTTGTTAATTTTAGGGCATGCTTGGAATTGAACAGAAAAAAGGAAATGACGATCAGTTGTGCGGCAGAATGATTGCCTATGCGCGCATTTTGCCCTCCCCCGATGCCGAACCCAACGAAACTCCGTTTGACGACATGATCAAAAACGGTCTTTTGACGTTGGAAGGCGATTTTCGCCAATTTGCCCACACGCCAAGTAAAAGAGAAGTCAACCGCGCCGTCGATGCAAAGTTCAACAACTTTCTCAAGACGATGGAAGAAAACGGCGTTGAACTTCCCGAAAATTTAGACGTCGATGCCATGCGCGAACGCCTCCATGAACTTTCGAACATGGAAGTGATTCCTATTCCGGCCCGCATCGGAAACTTCACCAACGAAGAAGACATCCTCAAAGAAGATGCCGACATCTACTACATTGGTGAATTCATCGGTGCAAATCAGGCGCACTATTGCCTCACGACACTCCCGATTTACTATCAGGCGAAGTATCGCGAACAAGCAAAGCGAAGCGAAATGGACATGCTCAACGAAATGCTTTCGCAATTCGAAGAAGGCGATTTCGTCAACACCGAAGACATTCAAAAAAACACAGAAGAGCTATTCCCGAAAGGGCTTACGCTCAACACGTTCATGGGCGATCTTTCAAAGCTCCTCAACGTGCGAGTGATTCCGTTCTTGCTCGCCTGCGAATCTGACAGCGAATACAACACGCAAATCCAGCTTTTCTACACGTTCATGAAGGGCTACCCCGACCAGAACGACATCGAAAGAATCGACAAGGCATTGAGAATTCTCCGCAAGCAAAGCGATTCTATCGAAGCTCGCCACTTGCTCGAACTCAGCTGCCAAAGAATCAACGCCATCTACAACGAAGATTCGCAGCTCGCTAGTGAACTCGGGAAGCAGATCGAAGCCATCGAAGGGGTGTAATTAAAAAAGCGGCGCATCAGCGTCGCTCGTTTTTTATAATGAAATTTTTCCGCTCGGCGGAAAAGTTACGTTTTATTCTTTCACCAAGAATCCGGCAACAGATTTTTCGCGAACGAATGTTTTCTTAGCGACATCCTGAACTTCGGCAACATTTACCTTGTCCAAATTGTCAGCCCAGTTGAGGAACAGGCGGTAGTCTCCATAGACTTCGTACCAACCAAGCATGGTCGCCACATTTTCCATATCGGTCAAACTGCGGATAAGGCCTGCATAGGCGCGGTTTTTCACCTTCTGGAATTCTCGTTCGCTGACTTGTTCCTTCTTGAGCTTTTCGAGTTCTTCCCACACGATTTTCTCGACCTTTTCGCGGTTAGCATCGGGGCGGAGGTTCACGCGGACAGAGAACTCTGAAACATACTTGTTCGGGCTATTGCTTGCACTGACACCGACAGCCAGTTTTTCTTCTTCGACAAGGCGCTTGTAAAGGCGACCGGAACGTCCGTTCAAAACGCCTTCGGCAATGTCGAGTGCATAGAGAGTGCTATCGCCAACGGCTGGAGTCTTGAAGACAAGCGTATACAAATTCGGAGCGTCCTTGCGCTTTACGACCAAGCGCTTTTCACCCGCCTGTTCCGGATCGCGCACCGTAAGATCCGGGAAAGCATCGCCCGTCGGAATCGGTCCAAAATACTTCTTGACAAGTTCCATCGTTTCAAGCGTATCAAGGTCACCCGCCATAACGAGAATCGCATTGCGCGGTTTGTAGTACTTGCGGTAATGTTCATCCGCCTGTTCACGAGTCAAGTTGTCGATATCGCTTGGCCAGCCAATGGTCGGCACACGGTACGGGAACGCTTCATAAATCATGGAATTGAGCGTTTCGTAAAAACGGCCTGTCGGGCGGTCGTCATAGCGCATACGGCGTTCTTCGCGCACAACAGAGCGTTCCGAATAGAACTCGCGCAAAACGGCATTCTGCATGCGGTCCGATTCAAGCCACATGAAAAGTTCAATCTTGTTCTTGGGGAGCGTGACCGTGTAAGCTGTCAGCAAATCGCTTGTAAAGGCGTTAAGCCCAGTGCCACCGGCAGCTTGATAAGCGCCCCAAAGTTCATCCTTCACAAAAATCTTGCGGTGTTCATTCAACACAGAATCGTGCTCGGCAGTCAGCTTCTTGACAAGAGCCGTATCGTGAGCCAACTTTGCCGGGCGAATGAGCGCCTGCAAGGAGTCTTGAGTTGCAATGAACTTGGCATCGGCAATGCTATCCGAAATGCCGACCTTTTTCGTTCCCTTGAACAGTTCATGTTCCAAAATGTGAGCAAGCCCGGACTTGCCCGGAACTTCGTGAACAGAACCGGTCACATAAAACAGACGGAAACTCACTGTAGGAGCCTGCTTGTTGGGGTATAAAAGCACCGTAAGTCCATTATCCAGAACTTCTTTATGCACGGGTAAATTTACAGCTGCCATGGATGTTCCCGCAAGCAATGCTGGAACCAAGGCGCAACTTAAAGCAATTCGGGCGAAAAGTTTTTTCATATAAAACAATTTAGATATTTTTCAAAAAAAATATGCACTGGATCCTGCTCCTACGAACCTAATTCAACTAAGGCACTAAAGTGCCAAGTTTCATATATCACTCCGTTCAGGAAGACGGTACAAAAGAATGACGTTTCCAAGACTTAAGCCGAAATGACCCTATAAAAAAGGGGCTTACGCCCCAAATTTATTTCACTCGAATTTTCTTTGTTTTTATGAGTTGTCCGCCGGATTCTAGCGTTACAATCACAAACGATTTTCCACGCAAGGCATCCATGCTAATTTCGCAATACTTATCGGCAAAGGTATTGCTCAAAAGGAGCGTTCCGTTAGCATCGAACAAATTGACCGTCTTACGCCCTTCAAGATTCGCATCCACTCTCAAAATTCGATTATCCACGAAGAATCGAACCGCAGAAGAAGCAATCCTACTTTCCGAAATCATCACGCCATCAGAAGAGGAACTCTGTTTAAATACATGGACACTGCTGGATGAACTCAAAGCATTCGATGAACTTGACAAAACAGAAGACGACGAAACCTTTACAGAACTGCTCGATGCAACCGACGAAGAGCTTACTCTAGAAGACGATGACGATACAGGCTTACTTGATGAAGAAACCACCTTGCTTGACGAAGACCTAGCAGAACTCGACGAAGACTTTGCAGAACTTGAAGATGACTTTGCAACACTCGAAGATGACAAAACAGGAGCCACACGACTGCCGCGAGTTTCAAATTCTACATGGTCATCGACAATTTTAATATCATAGACTTCAAGACCAAGGCTATCGCCACTCCAAGTTACAAAGCCATTAAAGCGATTCACACTTTTCGTCGGGAAAGCGTCATCCTTCGTCGTATAGCCATCCGCTTTGCCATCAGCTTCAATCAAATCGACACGCATAGGATCCGAAGTGTTGACTTCGTTGTACATCCAAGAATACCTGTCATAATTGATATGCCAAATCAACATTCCCTGATTCGGAAGGCCTTCGTCAAAATCATTTTTCAGGCGAAAATCAACAAAGTAATATTCATTATCATTTTTCGAAGTCAATACCAAACCGTCATTTTCTTGAATTGCATTTAAGATAAATGTCGTATCCGAAATTTCCAAACGGCGCGGTTCGAGCCAGCCCAAGCTAAAACGCTCAAAAGCAGATAAATTCGCAGGCGAGCAAGATGTAGACTTATACTTATTTTGCGGACAGTTGTAAGAGCCAGCATCCATCAAGTCCCAAGCACCCGGCGTATAACGAACCTTCGTGCGTGATTCATTCACGCCAACATCATAGTGGTCTTGCAAGCCAAGGACATGGCTAAATTCATGGCAGAACGTTCCAATGCCATTTAACGCATCGGTACTTTTGCGGTACAAATACGCCTGACCATCAATTTCTGGAGAGCAGGCATAACGGTACATGGACATATTGCGCGTAAGGCGCTTGCTTATATTGTAAGAATGGGGCCAAATGGCTGACTGCACATCAGTATCCGCCGAACCGACACCCGCATAAATCATATAGACGAAATCAACAATTCTATCGTTGTCACTATCATAAGGCGTAAAATCAACATTCGCAGCCACGAGAGAATCCATCGCCTCACTGACAGCTTTGACTGCACCCGCCGCGATGTTATTGGGATCAACCAAGGCGCCATACGAATCGCGTTTACCCTTAAGCGTCACTGGTCCAAAAACGTCAAATGTAGGGCGATATTTTCCAGAAGAATTCAAAATAAAGAAGTCTCTGGCGCTACCTTTCATATAGTAATTTGAATAGCCTTCTTTATTGAGGAAATCGTGGTATTCCTCATTGGCATTATCGCGTTTGAACTTTACATCACTAAACTGGACAAGGACAACAAGCCCGCGAACATCGCCCTCTTTTTTAACAGAATTTAAGTTCGGTCGAGTTGGGGTATTGGTATTTTTGGTTCCACCGCCCCCCCAAGCATTAGCTTTCATGGGAGAAGAGGACCGAAGGATCTGGGGCTCGGAGGAGTTTTGTTCCTCAAGCTGTTTCAAGCGTTTTTCGCGGAATTTTTCAAGAATTTCACGAGAATTGCGTTTTTTTAGAAAATTTCGCTCTTTTGGGGTACGTTTGGACTTGGCATGGACCCTCATTCCCGTCTTTTTGCCATGTTCGTCAGCATAGTTCCAATAACCACTGGAATCGCGTACCACAAGCACGCTATCTTCACCAGTAACTGTATAATTAAAGCGCTCGTTTCCGATTTTTCGAATCTGCACCACAGAGCCATCCGGCTGCGTGGAATTAATCAAAAACGGTGCAGCTTTAATAGCCCACGTCGAAGCGGCCCCCAGCAAAGACGCAATTAAAAAATATTTCCCAAATCTCATACCATAAACATATACTTTTATGGGAGACTTGCTTTAAATTATATGTTATTTTTACGATTTTTTTCGTTGACAGAAAGCCAATAAACGACAACAATCACAAAAAAATCGAAACAAATCCTCACATTTTGGACATTGCAAGCAATACGGCACCGCCAAGAATGACCATGGTCGCAATAGCAAGTCTAATCCGCTCCGGTTTTGTAGGGTATTCGTGGAAAACGACAACGCCCCAAAGCAAGTTGACGAGCAAGTTCAACTGCGTAAGCGGATAGCCAACAGCATAGCCCAAAGCGCCCTTGGTATCAATCGCCCAAAAACAGCCATGTTGCCCGATTACCCACAAAAGTCCCATCAGAATGGAGACTATGGAAGGAGCCAAGCGAAATTCAAAAATCGCACGACGCTTTATACACAAAATTCCAACCAAAAGTTGTGCAGCGATAAAAATACCGATCGTAAACGAGCTCATGAATTCGAGCAAGGGGACTTCGGCAAACTTATACGGAATCAGAAAAAGTCCGAACACCATACCCGCCAAAAGCGAACGCCAATTCCTTAAAATATTCCCCTGCGGCGGAGCTAGCAATTTAAGTCCGAACAGCAAAAGCACAATCGCCGGAATCGAGAAATAAAGCAACGTGGATTCCGAAAAAATCAGCACGCCGCTCAAGAACGAAGCTAGAATGCTCATGCCCATCGAACGGACACCCGCACCCGCCAAATCTTTTTCGGTCTGCACCGCCCAAAAACAAAACGCGCCGCCAAGGACCCAAAGGAACCCGCAAAGGATTCCCACAGGCAAAATGCACAAAGTCCCCGTCAAAAGAGAGATGACAAGTTCACCAGAGGCAAGGCCTAATGCAACACACGCAAGGTACGCCCAAGACGAAAACTTTGGCCACGCCTTGAGCGGGACCATGTAAGTTCCAAACGCAACAATTGCGAGAACGACGCCGATATAACTATTTCCCAATGCAGAACCCCGCAAAAATCTTTTGTAAAACATCTTCGGACGAAATTTCGCCCGTTATACTTTGGAGCGCACGGCGCACCAGCTGCATTTCAAACGCAATAAGCTCCACTGCCGGATTCGTGCGGATAAGCGAAAGTGTGCGGTCAATACCCGCAAGGGCTTCTTCGAGGCAAGTCTTTTCGCGTTCGCTCGTAATCCAGAGATCTTCAGAATTCTCCGTTTTCTTGAAAAGCGCGGCATTCATCGTCTGGCGCAGTTCCACAAGGCCCGCACCGGTCTTGGAAGAAATGTGGATCGAATTCGTCATATCCATGCAAGCATTGCCCTGTCGAGATGCGCCCAAGTCGCTCTTTGAAATGACGATAAAGTCCGGATGGATTGCATCGTCACTATGGCGAAGACTAGAAATAATGGATCCCCTCCCTTCGGTCGAGGATGACGCAGGAAAATCGGTCGAGGATGACGCAGGCAAATCGGTCGAGGATGACGCAGGCAAACCAGTCGAGGATGGCGAAAATGCGCAATTTTCGTTGGCCCCGTCGAGGACGAGAATTTTCATGTCCGCTTCGGCGAGGATTTCACGGCTTTTTTCCATGCTAAGCGCATCGAGAGCATCAGCAGCCTTGTCTGCGATACCCGCAGTGTCCACCAAGCGAATTTCACCGCCATCCAAGAACAAACGAACTTCGACAAAGTCACGGGTTGTCCCCGGAATGTCACTCACGAGAATGCGGTCTTCGCCAAGGAGCGCATTTACAAGACTCGACTTGCCTGCATTCGGAGCGCCATACAGCACCGCCAGCGGCAAGCGACTCACGGCCGCCTTTTCCCTGAAACTTTTTAAAATAGACAACACGCTTTCGCGAATGGCTTCGATCTTTGTACCCCAAGTCGCATAATCCGGGTCCGCCTCTTCTTCGGCAAAATCAACATCTAATTCGAGACGCGCCGAAATGTCCATGACCTGTTCCGTAAGCGTCTTGACTTTTTTCGAGAGGGCACCGCCGAGCAAGCGATGGGCGTTCTTGAGCTCATCGCGATTGGCACTGTGAATCACATCGGCAACGGATTCTGCTTGCACCAAGTCCATCCGGCCATTCAAAAAAGCACGACGCGTGTACTCGCCGGGTTCGGCAAGGCGAACCCCATCAACACTTTTAATAACTTGAATCAGTTCGCGCACGATAATCGGATTGCCATGCGGATAAAGTTCCAGAACATCTTCGCCTGTGTAGGAATTCGGACCTTCAAAAAAGATGTAGAGGAGACTATCAATGACTTGCGCCGTGGCACGGTCATCGCCTGCCATCGTGCGATAATCCCTCGCAGTCGCCAACTTAGCTTCGCGGGCTTTCAAATTTTTTAACGCAGCCTCGCCAAAAAGCAAGCGCACAACCTCACGTACGCGAGAACCGCTAACTCGAATAGCAGCTACGGCACTCACGCCCGCAGGCGTCATCGGGGCAACAATCGTCAGGGAATCCATGAAGGGAAAGATAGCTTTTTTCAGCTGGCAGTTGGAAGTAGACAGTAGCCGGTTTATAATCGCGGCTCCGCCGCAGTAGACAGCAGTCAGTAATCAGCAACAAGTTGCGATAAGTAGTTTGGAAAGGGAACGAGAGCTCATCAGAAAGGATGAAATTGAAAAAAGGGCGAAATTTACGTCAAAAATGGTGTATTT
Source organism: Fibrobacter succinogenes (assembly GCF_902779965.1). NCBI lineage: Bacteria > Pseudomonadati > Fibrobacterota > Fibrobacteria > Fibrobacterales > Fibrobacteraceae > Fibrobacter > Fibrobacter succinogenes. The sequence continues at coordinate 27,245 of NZ_CACZDK010000029.1, forward strand.
TCAAAGATATTGACGTAAAATTTTAATGTTGTCTGCAATTTTTTATGAAGTTTTCAGGATTTTGGAGGCAAATCCTTCAAAAACAGACGGAAACAAATAACTTTTTAAAGGAAAAAAGCCCGGCGACATCAAAACACGACATTTTCGCGCAAAATCAGTTAGTTTGTACAGAATTTTACGTAAAAAAACGAAATTTTTCCATCATTTTGACGTAAAAAATGGCAAAAATTCAAAATCAAGAAAAAAGTGACAGTTTAAACACACTCTCGCCTATAGCGAGCCCACGAGCGTTCTTTCGTCTTATTACTAAATTCTCTAGTAACTAATAACTATTAACTAATAACTATACAATGAGCAACTTCAAACTTATTTCCCGCCCCATTGGCACCGTCGAGTGCTACGTTTTACAGCGCGACGACGGCGCTGAATTTGAAATTTTAAGCGGTTACGGCGCAGGCCTGAACGCTTGGCGCATCCCCGACGCAAGCGGCAAACTCACCGACCTCCTTTTCGGCTACCGCGAAGGCGACGACATTTACAAAATGGGCCCGGACACCAACGCCGGTTGCCGACTCGCCCCATTCCCAGGGCGCGTGGCCTACGCCAAATTTAACTGGAACGGCAACGATTACCAGCTCGTGAACAACGTGAGCTGGGCCCCGCACGCTCTCCACGGCTTTTTGCAAAACAAAGAATGGAAATTCGTGAGCTTCGAAAGCGATAACGAAAAATGCACCGCGACATTCTCCATCGACTGGCCAGGAGCATTTACCGGATTCCCGTTCCCCTTCCGCGCGATTAACAAAATCACGTTTACCGGCGAAAGTTACACCGTAGAATCCACCGTCACGAACATCGGCGCAAACGACCTTCCCTATTCCGAAGGCTGGCACCCCTATTACACGCTTGGCGAGAAAATCGACAACCTCACCATGACCCTCCCCGAAACAAACCTCGCCCTCCTCGACAAGGCCGACATCCCAACAGGAGAATTTAAGCCGGATACCCGTTTTGTAGGTGGACGCCTCATCAAAGACGAATTCATCAACGACTGTTTCTGCTTAAACCAGGGCAACGGCCCCTACGTCCTCAAAAACAAGAAAAATTTTGAGAACATTTTAGCTACTGTAGAGCTCAAAAGCGACACAAAATCCCTCCAGATTTGGCAGAAAGCCGGCGACGAACAATATAACGCCATCCAGATCTACACACCCCCTGACCGCATGAGCATCGCCATTGAACCAATGACCGCAGAACCCGATACTTTAAACCACCATAGAGACTTAATTGTAATTAAGCCGGGCGAAACCAAGACGTTCAGCTTTGGCGCAACGGTGGAAAAAATCGGCTAGGCGCCCCTAAGAGCTACCAGTAAACATATTTTTTCCTTTCAAGCAAAAATGCGGTTGCATTTTTGCTTTTTCTTATATATTTTGAGAACATACCTTTTAAGGAGTGAACATGGGATTCAAAAAAGTTTTGTTAACATGCGGCCTTTCTGCAGCATGTTCCGTCTTTGCGGCTCAGTACGAAGCCGAGAGCGCAACCCTTTCCGGGGACGCAGCCGTTGGCAATAGCACAGCAGCATCCGGCGGCAAGTACGTCAAGATGAACGGTGGCGACATCACATTTTCTAAGGTTACAGTCGAAAAAGCAGGTAAATACACCATCGTAATCCATTACATGAACAATTACGGCGGCTCCAAAATCAACAACGTCGAAGTCGGCGGAGCCTCCTCTGCAGTCACGTTCGACGTGACCGATAAAGGCAAATTCGTCGATGTCGAAACAGTCATGAACCTCGCCGCCGGCGAGAACACCATCGCCATCACCAATAGCTGGGGCTGGATCGACGTGGACTACATCGACATCAAGGGCTACGAAGCAAAAGCGTTCAACCTCTGCAATGCTCCGGTAACCAAGACCGCCACCCCGTCTGCCATCAAGCTTTACAACTTCCTCGTCAATAACTTTGGTAAAAAGACCATTTCTGGCGTAATGACCGGCAACATGGACGCCTACACCGTGGGCGACGCCACCCAGCACGAAGACGTTCAGGCCGTGTTCTCAGCAGGCGGAAAGTACCCCGCCCTCGTCGGCGTTGACCTCATGAACGCCACCGGCGGAGACAAGGACAACGCATGGTTCCAGGAATACACCAAAAAGTCCATCGACATCGCCAAGAGCACCTGGAAGAAGGGCGGCATTCCCGCTTTCACATGGCACTGGCGCCCAGGTGACGAAACCGACTTTTACGTAAAGAGCGCACGCAAAGAAGGCGAAACCTACACCGAATTCGATTTCACCGAAGCATTCATTACCGGCACCACCAATTGGGATACCGTTTCGACCGCTTATAAAGCACTCATCGGCGACATCGACCTCGTCTCTAAAATTTTCCTTGACTTGCAGAAAGAAGGCGTCGCAGCTATCTTCCGTCCGTTGCACGAATCCGGCGGGAACTGGTTCTGGTGGAGCACGCATACCGGCAAGCAGTTCGCAGCCCTCTACCAGTTGCTCTACGAACGCATGGTATTCACGAACGGCGTGAACAACCTCATTTGGGACTTTAACCCGAAAGACGCCGCAACCATGTCCTGGACTCCGGGCGAAACCTACTATGACGTTCTAAGCGTTGACATTTACAACGCCGCAAACGATCACCAGAGCAACAGCTCCGCATTCATCGACCTCACGAACAAGGCTGGCACAAACAAGCTCATCTCGCTCAGCGAAAACGGCCCGATTCCTGACGTCGAAAAAATGTACGAAGATGGAGCCACATGGAGCTGGTGGATGCCATGGTACGAATCCCCATCTTGGGGAGGCGGATACGTTAGCCAAACTTCCGCAAGCGTATGGCAGAAGAATCTCGCCGACGAACGCATCATCACCCTCGACAAAATGCCCGGCTGGGACAACTACAACGAAGCTGCCGCCGCAACAAACGTTTGCCCAACGTCTACCGCTAACGCCAAGTTCGGTGCCGACACAGCCAAGGCAAACCCAGAAAACGTAGACCTTATCATGGGCGTAACCTACAAGGCCATCAATGACAGCGGTGCCAATATCGAATACAGAAAGGTACCTAATTTAACAGGCGCAAAGAGCATCTCCGTGACCATCGAAAACAAGGGCTCTGGCGGAGCCGATAACGGCATCTGGATTGGCATGGCTTTTGTCCGCGACGGGTCCAAGGACAAGGAATGGACCTGGGAACAGTCCCCGTCTGACGGCTGCTGGCTCAACGACGGTGCCAAATTGACCTGCGAATTTGACATCACGACTTACACCGACGATAAGGGCGTCGAACACCCGATGGATCTCGACAACCTATTCTCCGTCACCTTCATCTTGGCTGGTGCAAACGGTTTTGAAGGCACAGTGCTCTTCGACAACATGGTCACCGACAACGGAATCATCATCAACGGATTCAACAAGAAAACAGAACTCTTCACCGCAGCAGACCAAAGCAAGGGCCACATCGCAAGCATTGAGCTCTTGAACAAAGACGGCACGCCGCTCACTCCGAACGCCATCAAGCCCATCGCAGCGACAAAGAAGGCTAGCCTCCGCGTGAACGGCATGAACGTTGCACTCACCGCAGGCAAGGCGGGCTTCGCAAGCATCGACGTGTTCAACATGATCGGCAAGCGCGTCACAACACTCTACCGCGGAAACCTCAGTGCAGGCGAACACTCGTTCAGCCTCAAGAACCTCACCAAGGGTCAGTACATCATCCGCGCGAAGGGCGCAGGAATCGCTGCCACGCAGAAAGTTCTCATCAAGTAGATTTTTACACATAAAGCTAAATACACAAAGGTGACCGCGAAAGCGGCCACCTTTTCTCGTTTTTGCATCTGATTCGCGAAAAAAAGCGGCCCCTTGACACACATTATCGGACAAGTATATATTACCCCGTAGATTGCATTAATCCTGCCGACACCGAGAAATTGACGCCGTTGGCGTCCGTATCATAGTCTCGGTCATAGTTTCCAAGCTTGAAACTGCGACTCTCGACTCAGTACTATTCAGGGCAGGAAGTTCCACTATCTGCTTGAGGTCGTTTCCCTTTGCTGTGCCGACGACACCGCGAATCGAGACAGTTGCCCTGTGGAGGACCGGCTCCGTGGCTATCAACGTAGAGCACCGTCTGCCTTAGAATTGGCGGACGTTAAAACCGAGTCATTGAAAAATTTGCAAGCGATTGCCTGACGGCGACCGTGGTTTATGGCTGTTGTCTTTGCAGCTTTCGCATGCGGGCTTTAACAAACTTATACGGAGATTCAGATGAATCGCACACAACATTATTCCTTGCTCAGGGCAATGGAAATCGACAAGAAAAACCTTCTCAAGTACCAGGAAATCTACAACTACGCCTACATCCTCAGCGACGGCATTTTCAAGATTGTGTTTGCCGAAGAAAAGGACCATACGCTCCTCATTTCGCTTGTGAACGCGATGCTCGACTTGCACGGCGGTGAAACCATCAAGGAAATCACGCTTGAAATGCAGGAGTTCCCCGGCGCGTTCACCAAGAAGGACTGCATCGTGGATATTATCGGAACGACCAACGCGGGCGAACGCGTGCTAGTGGAAGTGGTCAACAATCTCATTCCTGTTTCCAAAACAAGTTTTGGACAGGAATGGATTCAGACATCCTTCGGCTATCAAGCGGCGAAGCCGCTTTCCCGCAATAAAATTGCGGAGCCTCAAGGACAGCAGCAGGGTGACGAATTTTACCGCGACCGTGTGGAATATTACATGTCCCGCGTCATCGAGAATCAGGTGCATACAAGCGAAAAGTATGAGTTGCCGCGTATTTACTTCCTCGGGCTCCTGGACTTTACACTTTTCCCGGAGGAGCCTCAGAAATACATTCACCATGTCGATGAAATGTGCAACGGGAGGAAGTTCTTCCCGAAAATCCAGAAGATTTTCGTGGAAATCGAGAAATTTTTCAGGCTTGAAGAAAAGGGGATTACTACAAACGACAACTCAGAAGCCGCTCAGTGGCTTCGCGCCATCAAGGTGACAATCAACGAGGAACCCGTTCCCGAAAAGATTATGCAGAACGAGACCTTCCGAAGGTTGCTCGACTCGGTGAAATTGATTAATTTTGCAGAAGAGCTTTTCAACTGCGAGATAAAAAACGTGACGGACTTGATGGCAGAACATGAAATCGGATTTGCCGAGGGCAAGAAAGAAGGTCATGCTGAAGGTTTTGTTCAAGGCAAAACTGAGGGACACGCCGAAGGACACGAAGCGGGTCTCGCTGAAGGTCGTGCGGAAGGTTTCGCTCAAGGCAAAACTGAGGGACACGCTGAAGGCCGTGAAGCGGGTCTCGCTGAAGGTCGCGAAGCAGGACGCGCAGAAGGTTTTGCGCAAGGCAAGACCGAAGGGTTGAACGAAGGCGAACTGAGGAAAGCTCGTGAAATAGCAAAAGGGCTCCGCGATGACGGAGTCCCGATGGAAATCATCGTCCGCAGATCAGGACTCTCCGAAGACGAAATCCGCAAACTGTAAAAAACGCTTTCACCTAAAAAACTCCCGCCGGCTCAGTTCAAAACCGGCGGTTCTTCATATACTGGCACAGCTTGCCAATAATAGATTGTTGCTCGCCCATCAAAAAGCTAAAGAAACGGATTGACAAGGACTTTGCGAAAGATGTATATTCATCACGATTTATGCAATACGGTCAAATTGTAAAGGCGACATTCATTTCTCGACCTAACCGCTTTATAGCCCATGTGAACATCAAGGGGCAAAAGACCGTAGTCCACGTGAAAAATACGGGCCGATGCCGGGAACTGTTGCAACCCGGCGCTGTTGTTTACCTCGAAGAATCTACCAATCCCGCCCGCAAGACTCCTTACGACCTCATAGCAGTGGAAAAAGTTACGCCACGAGGCACGATTCTCGTAAACATGGACAGCCAAGCTCCAAACAAAGTAGCGGCAGAATGGATTCGAGCAAACAAGCGGCGGTTTCCAAAATTGCAACTAGTACGCCCTGAATTTACCTTCGGGAATTCGCGATTCGATTTCTACATTGAATTCAATGGCCGCAAGATGTTCCTGGAAGTGAAAGGCGTTACCCTAGAACACGACGGTTTTGCCACCTTCCCCGACGCCCCCACGGAAAGGGGAATCAAGCACCTGACGGAACTCACCCGCATAAAATCGGAGCAAATGACCGCCGAAGACGGCACGCCCTACGAATGCGGCGTCCTGTTCCTGATACAGATGAAAGGCTGCAAGCGCTTTGGTCCCGACGACAAAATCCATCCGGAATTCGGCAAGGCCCTCCGAGGCGCCCAAAAAGCAGGTGTGGAAATTTTCGCGGTGGACTGCAAAGTCACGCCAGACAGCCTCGTGGCCGACAAGCCCGTTGACCTGTTTTTGTGAAAGGTCGCGGTGGGGAAGTTTACATAGGGATTCTCGACAATCAGCCCAATTACCTTTTGCTCGGTTATACCGACATTTATACCGACATTCACCCACTCAGTTGTCTCATTTTCGCCAATTAGGGCACTTTTTAGGGCGCTAAAATGTACCCGCATCCCGTTTCCAACAATCTCGTACCAGGGCAAATCTACACCGAGTTTCCGACACGCGTCGCAAATTTTTTCGATGCAGCGACCCCAGTTTTCAATATACCCGGCACGGTAGAATACACTGGCAAAGTCGGGATTATAGGGAATAGAATCATGCGGGTTCATCAGCGTTTCTGCAGTCCACCCATCCGGCAAAACGCAACGATTGCTTATGATAACGGATTCGTTTTCCACCCGAATCTGAACGGGACTACCGAACATATAACAGTTATGGACTATCGCATTATACGATTTTTATGAGAGAATCTTCAATGGTATCCTGGTACTGCAAATCAGCACCATCACCAAACCGGCCTATTTTTACATAGCTTCCGTTTTGAACTCGGCTAGGGTCGCTATAAAATTTTCGGCCATAATTGAATCTTTTTAAGCTCTGCATCAAATCACGGCCCGTAGGGAATCCATACGGGACACTGCAACCGGCACCTATGATAAAGACATCAGACATTAATCGTTATCCTACTTCCGTACCGGCTTTTTTCTTAGACATTATCTCAGTCATTTTCTTGGACATTTTCTTGGTCATTTGACATTTCAATACTTTATTTTGGAGGGGCGAGTTTTCCCTTTGGATTTAGGCAAGTTTTTCTTTTGATATTCTATTTTCAAATCTGGATGTTGCAAATAGAAATTTTTCTTTTCTTGTTCAATGGCCAGTTTCAGCTCATCTTGCGTGGGCATATAGGGCATGTACTTTGCCTTGAATATCTGATTTGAATCATGTTATACAGAATAGCGATTGATATCTTCATCTGTCTTAGAACAGAGAACTATGCCAATAGTCAGATTATCATACATCCGTATATACATCTATGCAAACAGCGAAAAAAGCCACTTGCTTGAACTGTCAGACGTCTTTTCACTAAAGAACGGAACAACTAAAAAAATTTGTCTATATTCATGACTTAATCTGAAAGCAATTCACAAATCTACAAGAGTAGAAATTTTATGAAGCTTCTAGGCGTACAAATAATTCAAAATCCTTATTTTCATCTACAAGAGTAGAAATTTTATGAAGCTTCTAGGCAAGAGAGCACTTACGAAAGGCGGAACGATCTACAAGAGTAGAAATTTTATGAAGCTTCTAGGCAATCCCTTTGTTGGAGAATACTTAAAAATCTACAAGAGTAGAAATTTTATGAAGCTTCTAGGCGAAGTTAGCGTTAGAGCCAACATTGTTATCTACAAGAGTAGAAATTTTATGAAGCTTCTAGGCTACAAAAGGGAAAAACAACATGGCAAAATCTACAAGAGTAGAAATTTTATGAAGCTTCTAGGCATAAAGGAGACAAAATAATGACAACCGACATCTACAAGAGTAGAAATTTTATGAAGCTTCTAGGCTGACGATTAATGAGGCGTGAGCTTGAATCTACAAGAGTAGAAATTTTATGAAGCTTCTAGGCCCGCTTGCGACAATCGCATACATAAACATCTACAAGAGTAGAAATTTTATGAAGCTTCTAGGCCGGCGACGCATCCTGTATCGCATTCGGATCTACAAGAGTAGAAATTTTATGAAGCTTCTAGGCCATCGTTTCGGCGGTGCGTGGTTAGACTTATCTACAAGAGTAGAAATTTTATGAAGCTTCTAGGCCGCGAGCTTGCTAAAGGATGTACTTTGTAATCTACAAGAGTAGAAATTTTATGAAGCTTCTAGGCGAGCTTCTATCACGAGGTGCTTCCGTAATCTACAAGAGTAGAAATTTTATGAAGCTTCTAGGCCGACGAGGACGTGGATTTACCATTTTAGCAATCTACAAGAGTAGAAATTTTATGAAGCTTCTAGGCGTACCCTCGGATACATTCCCAACCAGGATCTACAAGAGTAGAAATTTTATGAAGCTTCTAGGCCCTGACTCTCGTTTGCACGTACAAGCCATTATCTACAAGAGTAGAAATTTTATGAAGCTTCTAGGCTTGTGCCCAGTGCGCAGATGGTATGGGATCTACAAGAGTAGAAATTTTATGAAGCTTCTAGGCGGCTCGTTTGTCGAAAACGCAGAAAGCACATCTACAAGAGTAGAAATTTTATGAAGCTTCTAGGCTCTACATTTATAATATAGTTTAAAATAGTAAGAATTTCAAGGAAAACGAGCGACGTTTGAAAAACTTCTTAGACATACTGCTTAGATGCGCACTAGCAACAAATTTGATGCTAACTTTATGATATACAACGAAATACGGAGTTGTCTTGAAACTCCATCAAAAATGTTAAGACCGAGGTTTGCATTAAAAGAATAACAGGTCCTGATCACGATGAACAGCATTTCCATATTTGATAGTCTTTTTTACATCAACATCAAATAATATGACGCTGTCATCTGGAGAAAACTCTTTCTTGAAATAGGTCTCTATTTCCATTTTCAGAATGTCAAGAAAACGTTGTGTATGATTAACTTCGTACACTGAATATTGAAGTCGTATAGCTCCATTTGATTGGAGCATCTTTGAGAAGGTAGTTCTCAATTTGTCGTCCTTTATGTCATAGCTTACTAATAGCATTTTTACTCCAATATGAACAAGTCCATTAAATCAGCACGTTCCTTCATAAATGCTCTATAGTACGACTGCACGAATTTGAAAACTTCTTTTTTGTAGTTAACTAAATCTTGATAAAATAGAGCCGCATAATCAGAGTATTTCTCAAATTTCAACAAGTACTCTTTTTTGACTATATTAAAATCATCCTCTTTTATTTGCTTAAGATTTAAAGCCTTCCGAACTTTCGCATCAATTAAACAGCGAAAAGGTTCCATGATATCACATACTAAAGACTTTCTCTTGAACCAAAGTCGGTGATAAACGCCAACATATGGGTCAAACCCGAATAACCGTAGAAAGACCTCGATGTAATTGAATAGAATTGTGTAACCAATATCTAGCGTTGCGTTTATAGCGTCATTCTTTGCCCGAGGAAGCCTAACGGTCCAATTGAATCCATCGAAGTAACTTTCAAAGAATTTCTTTGAAATGTAGCCCTCTGTACCCATAAGTTCGTTGTAATCATCAATGCCGCCTAGATTGTCCAGGGCTTTATCGCACAATTCCCTTGCTTCAAGTATCGCGAAACTTTTTAATCTTGTTTTTTCTAGAGTTTTCTTTTGATTCATTATTTTATTTCGAACAATTTCTCTTGCAAAGGAAATGTCTGTTTTTTCAAAGAAATATTGCTTTTGATGCAATAAGAAATTGGCTTCGGCATGATTAGCCCAAAAAAAGACTGGTCGCAAATTAGATTTCATTACAACAAGAGCCACGTCAAATTTTTTGCATTTTTCCAGTAAAGGCGTTGTTATTGTAATCGGCCCAATGATAAAGAGAGCCAAGATCTTTTGGAACGGAAATTTTGTGAGAGTTTTGTGTTCCTCACCTTCTTCAAGAAGCAGTTCTCCTGAAGAAACCCTTAGGTTTCGCTCCTTTATACAGTTGATGACGAAAATGCTTCGACATTCAATGTCTTTACTGGTAAACATTTTCAACCTCCGCTTTGTCACATAAGCTGTTGTATATACAATGTTGACATTTGCTAGCAATGACGCTTATCGAATCAGATGGATTGTAGTTTCGAAATTTTGTTATGAAATCTGAAAATTCTTTTTCTTCTTCTTGGGTGGGTATGCCAATAGGGTGCATTTTATTTGTAGATATTTCATAAAAAGCGAGACTTTCTATGTCATAACCCATTTCGTGCATACAAAAATATTGCGCCCACAATTGATAGATTTGCCCCCGAAATATTTGCTTTAATTGATATTTGCGTTCTATTAATTTCTTTTCGTTGACCTTGAACAAATCGATTTTACCTAAAAGACCGTATTTGTCACTAAAAACAGGCAAAGCGGTAATACAGTCGTTTCGCGGACTATAGGTTTTCTTGTCTATGCCAGTATGGGCAATTTTCCCTCGAACTTGAGGTGTTGCGTAGTATATGGATTCATCAGTCTCCATATAAACATTATGGAGATATATGGAATAAGGACAGAAGATGAAATCATTCAATGTAGATATGAGTATGTAGTTATCCATATACAAAAATCCGGAGATTTTACCTCCGGATTGGTTAGAGGTTTTAACGATTTCGACTTTGTGCAAATTTGAACCAATCTTCGTGCGAAATTTTCAAATCTTTACCTCCAGCGTCAAATACGTTCTTTATTAGATATAGCCCCTTAAGTGCAATATGGTACGCTCCATTTGCATCTGCATTCTTTGGCAAGGAGTCGCCACAAGACCTACTATCATAGAATTCTCCTTTTTTGTTCATTACGGGAGATACAAGATAGTCTTCATCAGTATTTGGAATGCTATTACGCATTTGAAGAGTTTTTTCAAACGCATAGCAAATATCACCAAAGAAAGAAGCTGTTTCGCGAGAAGCCTCGACAGAATTGATTGCAGAAAGAACGTCTAATTGGTCTGTCAAAGCTATGTTCTGTTTTGCGAGAGCTGCCTTGATGATCTCAACAGGGGAAATCGCCTTTGCTGATTTTGATTCCTTGTCATACACAATTCGTTTACCTTGAGAGTAAACAGTCCACTTCTTGATGTAATCCGTTTGGAAACACTTGAATTTCTTGTAATCAAAGCTGAACAAAAATCTGTCATTCTTTCCGTCATAAGTAATGTCTTCAAAGTGAGAAAGGAATTCTTTTTTCTTTTCTGCACTCGTCAATTCTGTCATATTGAACAGATTTGCGAAACCTGTGGTCGGATCAATCTTTGATGTATACGCAGCAGGAATATAGAACAGAAATCCGCTCTGCTTGCCCAATTTCTGGAAACTATCAAATTTTTCCGCAAGTTGATAACCTTTAAGAACGCCACCTACATCTCCTTCAGGCTTATTCTTGAAAACAAGATAGTTGAGTTTGTCAATCAACATTTTTTCGAACTTCTGATAAACCTGACGTTCCACACAGAAACGACCTCGTTTAAAGCCGAAGTTTAAATCTTCAAGAACGACAATGGCATTATTTTCAATCATTGTTGTGGTGATTTCATGAATTACCTGGCTCAAGAAGCCCTCTTTAAGGTCCTTGATTTTGCCAACACTACTCCAACTCCTTCTAGCAGTGTCTCGTTCCTTTTCACGTTGAACAAGTTTTGCTTGGTAGTTGACTGACTCAACGATATTGAAACTTTTCTGCTTAAGAATTTCACCCTTTTGATTTATCAATGTCATATAAAGCAAATGACGTTCGCCACGGTCGATGCCGATGATGTTTACATCAGGATTGTCTTTCAAAAAATGACGAACACGTTCATTCATGTATTCATTCTTTGAATCGGCCTTGAAGTTTAAAGTTAGCGGCACATGGAACTCAAACTTGTCTTGCGTGTATCGACGATCCTTTACAATTTCATGCTTGACATCCTTAACGACAGCTACATCAAGATACCTTTTTGCTTCATCGCTAAGTTCGCCATCAAGTTTCCCGTTGAAATAGCGGAATAATTCGCCAAAGACTGATTCCGGCAAAGGAAGACCATCTTTTCCTATTCGATTCACAAGTTTTTCGCCAACTTTATGACTATAAGGTTTTTTGACGCTGCTAGGTCTATAGAAAAGTTCGGCTTCGCCATTCAACTTGACAACAACATCTTTCAAGTTTTCAGGAGAGAATACGGACTTCCAATACAGAGTATGCAAATTTGGAGAACCCTTTGCTCCAGGAGCGAAATCCTTGTTGTAAATCTGGAAGAGGAAGAGCTTTCCTTCATTCACCCATTCATCAATTTGGGGTGTGGGAATTTTGGAGAAGGTGATTTTGTAGCCTTGATCTGTAACTTCCTTGTAGAAACCACTAATATCCTCGTAGGAAGAAGTATCCGAAAATTTGAAATCAAATTTCTTCCAATCAGGATGCTTTGCAATGGATTCCTTAAAGAAATCTATCAACTGATGGCAAAAACCAATATCAAACAAGTCGCCTTTTTTGTGTTTACCAGCGTTATAGCCGTCAAGAATATCTTTGGGCGGTTTAAAGGTTGCTAGCCCCTTTTCGGAGAAGAAAACCTTTGGTAACATCTTATTCGGACCAGGCAACAGCTTATACACCATTTTATCGTAACAATCTTCGCTTTCTGAAGTCTTGAAATCTTTGATTTTAGGCTTATTTTTGGCATTCATAATGCCGAGATAATACAATCCATTTTTCAGAAGCAAAATGGCTGTGTTTGCTTCCTCTTTGTTTTGATCCCAACCGTCTGCCAATGTGGGATTGTCAAAATTCAACTTAAACTTTTCAGATTCAGTCAGTTTCTGGGTTGCATAATTACGAATCTTATTGTAAAGAGGGACGACGAGAGAAAGTTGGTCGTACAACGGCATCAGTTCGTTGTAGAAAGACAAGTCTCGATTTTCTGCATCAGAAATCAAGGGCTTGATTGAATGCATGATTTCTATTAAGGCATCAAGGAAAGCCTTCAGTTTTTCAATGACTTTAGAATCTTCTCTTAATGCGTTATTCTCGTTAAAAGTTGCTGAGATGAATTCATCAAGATTCCTTCGGTTATCTCCACAAAGAATACTTTGGACCTTCGCCTCAAAATTATTCCAATATGATTCAATCTTAACTCTTGAAATCTCTTCAGAATCACTTTCTGCAATAGCAAGATTCAATGTTGCTATGGAGAATTCATTGCTCTTCATCCATGCGTCTATTTTCTTTTTATTTGCAGCTTTTTCTGCAGATCCAATTCTATTTTCGGCATTTTTGAATAAAATTGCATTAATTGTGTTCCAACTTTTAAACAGTTCCAAAGAAATGCTGGAAAGTTCTTCTTGATTAACATATATGCTACCCAAATCAAATTCTGTGATTCGCTTAATCAAGGAAGACAATTCTTTAAGGACATTGACCTTACGACCGGCAATATCACAATTCAGGATTTGCGATTCGAAGAATTCTTTCACACTTTCTTGAACTTGAGAATCAGTGGAATAAGATTCCAAAATAAAAGATTTTGTTTCGCGATCACTAAGAATTTGCTTGTAAAGAGGAATCATCTTTGTCGCAAGACGCTTTTGTGCAAATTCGGGATGCTGTTGGCGATAGAGGTTCGAGAATTCATTGATGCCTCTTGTCTTTTTCTCGCCACCTTCACCACTGAACCCCCCAATCACTTGATTAAAGAAATCAATTCCAGATTGAGTCAATACATCATTATATGCATTAAGTTCGAAAATGTTAGCAAGCGGTTTTCCGTTCAAAAAATCTTTTAATTCATTTTCTGCGTCAGACAGCACTGAGGGAGCATTGTCTTTCAAAATATTATAAACTTCGATATTAGACAAGAACTTCGGGAAATTGTCATGAACTAAACGGTATGGAATAGCAGTACTGATGGCTTCGTCCGAGTAAATGTTTTGCCGATTTTCTTGGAAACCTGTAAAATAAGACGAAAAACCATCAAACGTATCAATGGCAGGCTGTTTGCCAAAATGGTCTGGGAACACTTTCAAAAATAAATCTTTAGGAGTAGATGCGGTCAGTTCTTTATAGTGGCCATGAGTAGTCAGAGCTTTAGCAATTTTCTTTCTAAATTCCGTCTGGGTTTTCTCAAGTTTCTTTTTACTTGCGTCAGATCTATCAAGAGATCTTTCAATAGCTTCTTTAAGGGGGTTCCAATCTATGCAAGGAAACTTACTAAGAGCAGCGTCAATAAAATATTTATGATATTTGTCAATAATCTTTTTCGCGTCAAAATAGTCGTTGTGACGTTTTTTATCATTTTCAATGATGCCAGTTTCTTTGATTTTTTCAAGTGTTTTTCCCATTGGCTTCAATTCAAAGCGCAGGGTTTTGGAAACTGGGTAAAGTCCAGTGAACTGGGAGAAGTATGTATTTAGGTTCATTTTTGCCTCTATATATTATTCTTTTTCAATATAACATCTTTACACGACAAATACTGACATTCAACTTATTTTTCAAAAAAAATCCCCCCCCATCATCGAGCCGTGCTTCATAAGGCAAGGTGATTCCATTTTTCTTCTGCCTATACCATATCGTTAGCCTACTCCTTGGTGTTTTTTCCGCTTTGCCAGCGTGCTTGAGCAGGTTATGCCTGCACTCTTCGGCGTTCACGATTTGTTCACAGTACGTTTTTATCAAATCGGAACGGATGTTTTCAATAATCGGCTAACCCCATTCGTAATTACTTCGGAAATTGCTCTTAAACTTTTGTAGAAGCACTTTCCCACTTTTGGGAATGCTCTTAAACTTTTGTAGAAGTACTTTCCCACTTTTGGGAAAGCTCTTAAACTTTTGTAGAAGCACTTTCCCACTTTTGGGAAAGCTCTTAAACTTTTGTAGAAGTACTTTCCCACTTTTGGGAAAGCTCTTAAACTTTTGTAGAAGCACTTTTCCACTTTTGGGAAAGCTCTTAAACTTTTGTAGAAGCACTTTCCCACTTTGGGGAAAGCTCTTAAACTTTTGTAGAAGCACTTTCCCACTTTGGGGAAAGCTCTTAAACTTTTGTAGAAGCACTTTCCCACTTTGGGGAAAGCTCTCAAACTTTTGTAGAAGCACTTTCCCACTTTTGGGAAAGCTCTCAAACTTTTGTAGAAGCACTTTTCCACTTTCGGGAAAGCTCTCAAACTTTTGTAGAAGCACTTTCCCGTTCCTAAAATCATTTTTTAAACAAGTTTTTACAAATAAAACACTATTTTACACAAACTTGACAAAACTTGTACAAAATCAAGCAAAAATAGAGCAACCAGCTATGCAACCGGCACATCTAATTTGTTGAAAGGTGGTTAGAAAGCCTTTCAGAAACAAAAACCATAAACCTTCTAGAACGAGGATAAAATAATGATGAAAATCAATACTATCAGCAACAAGAAATTACGCAACGAAGAATTTTTGGGTCTCCACAAGAATTTCGTTGAACTGACAGCCAACATCACTGCAGAAGAAATTTTAACGCCTATCGAAGCTTACCGTACCGCCGTGACTGAATTTGCAAATTCGATTGAGGTTTCCGTTGACGATAGTGCTGCAAGCATTGCTGCCCGCCTTGACAAGGAACGCAACATTGCCTACACCGCCTGCAAGAACTTTGTGAAGAGTATCAAGCTTCTCCCCGACAGCGAAATGCAGGCCATCGGCTCGGCGCTCTGGAAACTCATTACCGAAAACGCGGACCCGCTCAAGCTTAATCAGGACCAGTCTACCGGTATTTACGAGAACCTTATCGCAGGCTTCAAGAACACCGGCAACGATACCCTGAGCAAATGCGGATTCAAGCCATACCTCGAAAATCTTGAACGCAAGCAAGCCGAATACTTGAACGCCGTGCAGACGCGCAACAAGGAACTTGCCTCAAAAGAAACTGGTGTCAACAAGATCTATCGAAAAAAATGCCTGGAAGCGTTCAACCTTGTAGCCACACTCGCCATAGTGAAGGCTACAGTCAACAAAGACGAGGCCTGCACGCAGTTTATAAAGGCAATCAACCACCACATCGACCAGAAAAAGGTGCAGCTCAAAATTCGCAAGGGAAAGAGTAAAGCTACCGTAACGCCAGAAACCGCGGTAGCCAAGCTCCATACCGAAACGAAGGAAGAGGAAAATGCCGCATAACATTAAGCCACACAATTCATACAAAATAGCTCCCGCCTGATGAAGAATCAAGCGGGAGTTTTTTTTACAAATTACAGTTAAACGCGGTTAGAACTGTATGGATCCTCCTAACGGAGGATGACGGTTGCTATTATGCAATCTAAATTTGTACATTCATGGTTCGAAAATCAAAGGCACATGCTTGCTGTTACTTGATAGCATCGCCTGACGATGAAGCCTTAAGCTCAAGAATCTTGCTTTCAGGCAGATGCGAATACTTGACAATTTTCTCGATAGGTTCGTTATTGGAAAGCATATCGAGAGCCATTTCAATACGGCCTTTTTCAAGGCCTTTAATCTCACCTTCAGCACGTCCTTTTTCAAGTCCCTGTTCATGGCCCTGTTCATGGCCCTGTTCAAGACCCTGTTCAAGACCCTGTTTAAGCCCCTGTTTAAGCCCCTGTTCAAGACCTTTCTTTAAGCCTTTCTCAAGCCCTTTCTGTTCGGCACGGACTTCCAACAAGGCCAAATGATCCAATTCCTCTTCTGTCCATACCATATCGTTAGCCTGATCCTTGATGAGTTTTTCTGACGCTCGGTTCACTAAGATCCTGTGAATAGCCTTCGCAATAACGGAATCGTTGAAGTCAGGGAGCTTTTCTGCTTTGCCAGCGTGCTTGAGCAGGTAAAGCCAGCGTTCTTCTGCGGTCATGATTTCTTCGAAGGTTTTGTTGAACTTCGTCAAATCATATAGAATATACATCATCTTATCGCTCAGCGTCAAGCCGTCCTTGTTGCGGACAGCCCAATCACCACGGAAATTTTTCTGTTCGCTTATGGGAAAGTCACAAATCCAGATGGCGTAGGTCGGAGGTACTTCATAACGGTGAATTTCGCGTGTGGCGCGTTGTTCTTTCGTCAAGTCAGAAGGGAGATTTCCAAAAATCAGCTGGTCCCATTCGCATTTGCTTTGGAGCATGAAGGCGCTGTGTTGTAAAAGAACTCTATCGACAAAATAGTCTGGTTTCGCCTTTTGCATTTGACGCCTACGGCGTCAGCTGCTTCGCCTCAGTTATAAAAACAAGCAAGCTTGTTTTTGCAACGTTCGGCTAGCACGCTACTCTACATTAATGTGTATGCCATTCGAGGTTGTCGCTCGGATATCGAGTCTAAAGGACTTGACCGCCGGGAAAATAACATTGATTTCTGAATTTTTGATGACAACCGATTCTATTTTGTTACTCTCTTTTAAGTGAAATACACCATTCAAGAAATTTATCAGAGCTTCTTCATCGCTTAATAAAGCCTTGAATGCGGCATCAAAGAGCGGATCGAGATAAGTGTGTTTCTTGATTTCTTCGATAGTTTTGTCAACCAACTGGTCACGAGAAGTCGTGATTGAAAATTCGAGCGTTTTTTGTTTTTCTGACATAATTCTCCT
>NZ_CACZDK010000030.1 GCF_902779965.1 Fibrobacter succinogenes
TTGAACGAAGAGAAAGCCAGCGTCATTAAGGCGCTGGCAGTAACAGCCCCTTCTAGGGGCAAAGCAAGCCACCCCTCTTAGGGGTGGCTTGTGACTTTCGATTTTATCGTTTTAAATCCATCGTCAATTCAAGCAATACGTTTCCATTTGCATTGACATGGGCTTTGCCATCTGATGAAAATTCAGCCAATTGCTCGTTCAGCATTTCTACGAGAACCGGATCAATATTTGCGCCAAAATTAAAAACAAATTTTATACACGCCACTTTGGCTGCTGATCCGTCTATAATTTCATTTTTCTTTACATCGAGATACTTGACTTCACAAGGTTTTTCAAGTGAATCTCCTTTGAATACAATTTTCCATGCTTCATTATACTTTTTCACAAAATCAAATAAATCGCTATAGCGTTTTTTATAGACAAACTGTTTACGCTGTTTATCATAATTTTGTTCAATAAGACCATACTTGCATTGTTCCGTGCCATTTCCATAAACAACTTGTTCAAACTTTTCAACAAAACCAGGAACATTTTTGGCAGTTTCTGCCGAAAATCCATTTGTTTCTTTTTCAGTACGCTCTCGCAAATTTCGCAATGCATTCACAATAAAATAAGTTTTAGACAAAAGTTCATCCGAGAAAAAAATACTTGATTCTAAAGAACGAGGAATTACCCAATTCCCTTTTTCAAAATCATAGACAACTTGATCTTTTCTAAATTTTCCATTCAAAGAAAGCGTGCCATACTTTAGCGATAAAGCATCATAATCAACAACCATAGCGGGATTTTGAACTTCTACGGAATCATGCAATAAAACGGATTCAAGATTGATACGAACTGAATAACGGAACTTGCCATATTTTTTTGACAATCCATCATAAAATACAGCCTTAAGCGGTGGAATATTTAAATCCTTTACATCTGATAAAATTCTCAAATCAATCTTTTCAATATCACAAGACTCCATAATAATAAAGCCATTAGCTATGGAAAAAGCAAGCTTAATATAGGCATCAATACTAGCGTTAAAGCCCTTTCCATTTATTAGACTAGAATCAACATTATTTGCAAAAACAATAGAATCTAAAGTTATTTTATACACAAGCGTATTTGACTGATTATGCAATTTGGCTTTATTTATTTTACTCAAATTTTTTGAGTTTTGCATATAATAAAAATTGCTTTCATCATATTTATCAAACATGTATTTCAAAGACTCATTCAATATCGCAATATGGCCTACAGGAGAAATTTTTCTAGAAAACCGTGCTAAATTTTTCTTCACGGTGTTAAGGTCTAAGGTTCCTTCATTACCATCTTTATCAAGGTCAATGCCATAATCCAAAGCATATTGCGTATATACACTGAGCATTCTTATCCTTTCAACAATTTCTTCTAACGATAAAGGTTTCTTTCCGCTTGAAAACGCAAGTTGTCCAAAAAAAGGTAGTTGTACATTTTTCAATTTATCAAGTTCAATATCCACTACAAGAGATTCATCGCGAATATTAGTCTTCACCTCTTTTTTCGTTATAAAAATTTTCAAATTACCCTCTTCAACGAAATAAGGCCCAGGTAACGAGAACGTATTCTCCCTTGTTATACCAGGAACATCCATCGTAAAAAAGTCAAATTTAGCACCAAGGGAATATCCGTCTTTTTCTTTGGCAAATACAAAATCAGCCCCAAACGTAGCCGTAATTTGCGATTTTGCTTTAATAGTTTCAAAACTTACATTCTGTCGGTCTGTTTTTAAAATAAATTCAATTTTTAAAGAATCTTTGGAATCCCACAAAAAATATTCTTTGTCGTATTTTAAAAGATTAATCGTGTCTATAGGCGTACCCAAATAATAGTTTTTCTTCATTTTTAGATTTATTGCAGAGAATGGAATACTTTTTTTCTTCAACGAATCAACAACAGCCTTCACCCCCTGCATATCCACACGAAGCATTATACCAGGTTTCGCCTGAACGTGTAAAGACCGCATAATATCCGCTCTAGCATTATCGATTATTCTAATTATTTCATAAGCACTATACTCTTTTCCTGCTATTTTCAGCTTTTTTCCGACATACGGGATTATATAATTTTCGCTTATTGCAGGTAACGAATCTAAAGTATCAACGTTCAACTTTACAATAGGATTTCCTTCTACCGGCATTCTATAATCATCAAGATCCTCATCGCAACAATCAACTAAATTTTGTTTTTTGGGGGATGCGTTCGTTTTCGCATCGTTTATGCCAACCATTAGCAAAATAGTCATCACAAAAACAACATACCAATATTTTTTCTTTTTTGATAATCCTAAATAACGCATATTTATTACCACATAAATTTATTATTATCCATTCACGCCTTTCAATTTGAGCGGTGTCGCCACAAATGTAATACCTGTTGTAAGTCCTGGATTTGAGTCCGGGGCTTTTCTACATCAGTCTCTTACTTAAATTCAACCAGTAAATCGATGGTCAATTTCCCGTCTCGGGAGAATGCGACTTGAGCCTTTGTCGGGAATTCCGCCAGACGTTTACGCAGGATTTTTACCAGCTCCTGCCCGAAATCCGGTCGCAATCCGAAGTCCAAGTCGAACGAGATTTTTGCATAGGCGATTTTCCCCTTGAACAAGTCCCGTTCAGCAGCGACCGCCTTTTTCTTGGCATCGAGAAATTCGATTTTGCACAGGCCTTTGGTTCCAAAGACATTTTTCCAGGCACTGTTAAATTTTTCGGCAAAATCCTGCACGTCGCCAAAGCTCCTGCGGTACTTCGCACCCATGTTTTTCACAAGGCCGTTGCTGTTGTATTTCGTAGTATCCACGAAGACGACGCGGTCCATTTTCTCGACAACCGCCGCAACGTTTTTGACAGCCTCGCCAATGGAATCCGCCGTCGCCGAACCATCCGCATGGTTGCGCAACTCACGCAGGGCGTTCCCGATGGCATAGACATGGGCGAGCAAATCTTCGCCAGTGAACGAGGTAAAACGTTTTAAAGGAGCGGGTACATTCCATTCGCCACGGTTAAAATCGTAAGTAAACTTATCCCTGCCGCCTTTGTTCTTCATGGGCAAAACAACAGAATAGCCAACCTTGAACGAGAGGGAATCAAAATCCACGACCATAGACGGATGAGCCCTCATCACAGAATCTGCATCTTTCGCATTTATACTCGCATTATAGCGAAGCTTTCCATAATTTTCCTCATGACCATCTCCGAACTTGGTATCAAACATTCCGACCCCCATGGAATAAACATGGTTGGACAACGACAAATCCACTTTATCGAGAATCAGGGCGTCATAGACTAGAGTGCCCCCTTTCGCGAGATAAATCAGAATTTTAACATAGACATCGACTTCGGCTTCAAAACGCTGTGTATTTTTCATATTCATATCAAATTTCGGGAGATACATCAGCTTTTGGGGCGAAATTTTAAGAACAATATAATTCTTCCCTTCATGCAACGGGACACTCCCCGTAACAGCTTGCAAAGAATCTCCATACAACTTCACAAAATCACGTTCGTCATATTCCTTCCGCACATCCCGTAGAGTGCGGTTCAATATGGACACTCCGCCCAACGGGATTTTTTTCACGAAAATGCTATCCATTACTTTTTTCGCATCAGAGAGATTTATCTTGTTGTCATCTCCAATAGCACAATCCACTCCATATTGAACAATGTGGAGATACTCATCGAGATTTTCGACAATCTCCCTTATGCTGTATTTACTCTTTCCATAGGAGAATTCCTTTTTTTCAAGAAATGGGATTTCGACAATGTCCAAAGCCCAATAATAACCCTTCAGCGAAAAATACACCTCCCCTATTTCATCTATCAACTCCAGGTTATCCTTCGCCCCATCCTTGGACAGGAAAATCTTGTAATTGCCTTCCTTGATCCGAGCCGGCCAGCCTTTCGTATTCTCGGACGTCAATCCTGGCATTTCCAGGACAAATGACTTGAAATTTGTATTCAGTTCAGGATTCTCCTTGAATTTCGAAATTTTAAAATCGAACGAAACAACAGCATTGAGGGGAGAATCTTTTTTCAGGGGTCCCAAATCCAAATGTACGCTATCCGTATTGAGCTTGAAATCGATGCCCGACAATTTGGCATACGTGTTCGACATGCAAGAATCTTCTTTCAGCGTCAGGAGATCAATGGACTCCACCTTGGAATCGGCATCATGCATCAAGTTGAGATTGATAGACGAAAAGAAATCGGAAAACAGTCGAGAACCCATCTTCGAATTCAAGGAATCCATCGTCTTTTTGAGGCCAGGCAAGTCCAACAACAGCGTGTCCTTGTATTCTCTCATATTGCCCTTCATGGCAAGCATGATGTTTGTCCTCACGGCATCGACCTTACCGATTATTTCAGAAACACTATACCAATAATCGCCTACTTTCAAATTTGCACTAGGACCCCAAAAATAAGAAGAGTAAATGGAGAACGTCAAGGAATGACCGCTTACGACATGCGGAATTTCAAAATTTTCATCAACTCGGGGAATGCTCGAATCCGCGCTGGCGACTTCAAGTTTCAAGGCTGTCGAAGGATCGTTGAACTTCGCATTATTCTTGCAACAGACGATTTTCGGAGTGTACAAATAGCGGTTCCTGGACGAATAGAAATGGTCCAAATCGGGTCTTGCCATGGACGCATGCACATTGCCAAAGCAGAGTGCAAGGACCAACGCACCCAAAAGGCGGTGTGCAAGAAGCGTTGTCGTATTCATGATTCCTTCTTTATAACTTTTATTCTTGACGGATAAAATAGCAAAATAAAGGACGCGAAAGCAAATGCAAATCGCGTCTAAAATAATCGACTGGTGTAAAATTTTAGTTTCAGCGGTTCAGGAGAATGCGTAGCGACCGCTTGCTATGCGGGTTACGGACGATATAGACACCGTTATTGAATCCGGCTGTGCCGAGGGAAGATTTTAAATCATCCGTCGAGAGAATTGTACCAAGCTTTTTGCCAGAGAGATCAAAAACCTGAAGACTTGCGTGCACGAAATTCAAATCGGCTTCGCGTGGCAATACCGGAATTGCGGTTCTCGACGTATCGCCCGAAGCAATCGAATCATCCGCAACGGCGTACCACTTGGCATTTTTAATGCTTGCGGTCGCATCGGTCGGGGGCGTCGTGAGGTTTGCACCGTAATTTGCATTGCCAAGCATTCCATTATCGACCATGCCGTAGAAAATTCCCTTTGAGATTTCCTTATCGAAGTTGTTTTCGAGGTCGCCGCGAAGCTGAGCCGTGCCGGAAAGTTTCTTGCCATTTACCGCCCACATCACGCCATAGACCTGTGCGTTGTCGGTCACGGTCGTATTCACGATAATCGAAATCGCACCGACTTTAGCCTTGCCGCTAATCGTTCCGCTTACGAGCCAGGCATCCTCTTCGAGCACGGCATCGCCGCTGATGTTTCCCGCAGTCACGAGCGCTCGACCGCGTACCACAGCGTTATCGCTAATTGTTCCGCCATTCACGACTGCAAAATCCTCGATGCGAGCGTTCCCAGAAATCGTACCGCCGTTCACGACCGCATCGGGCCCCACATAAGCCGTTGCAGCCACTTTCGCCTTGTTGCTCACGAGACCGCCGCCATTTGCATGCTTAGTATAGCCGCTTGCATTCGAAGGCTTCCAGAAGTCCTTGTTATAACCTTCGGGAACGCCGTTTACGACTTCAATCATGTATGGATAGCGGTAAATGCTGTAGTAGAATTGGTCCCACAAAATCGTCTGCATTTCGGTCGGAGTCGCCGTCACGGCAAGCCACAAAGCCTTATCGTTCGCCTTAGTCTCGATTTCAAGATTGAAACCCGTTCCATGCTTCATTTCACTGTATCGCGGCGTGCCGTCACTGCCTTCCGCCACAAGGCCAACCGTCCAGCCCGAAGCTGGATTCGGCAATTTGTCCGGGGCGTAATTGCACCAATTGTACGTTTTTCCTTTGTAGTAGTCGGTATTGTCGCCAAAGCATTTATATCCGCTAACAGTAGGTTTCTCTTGCACGATTCCGCGGAACTTGATTGTCACCTTCCCCGCCGTTTCTGGATAAATGCGCACAAGGTTATAACCCCAACGCTGCGGAGCCCAGTAAGAGGGCGAAACGTAACGGTCCGCGCACTCCTCGTCTGCGGTACACTCCATCTTGTTCAGCATGGTCACACGCGTATGCCTACGGTAATTGTCGCCCCAGCTTGCGTCACGACGCGTCTTAAATTCATAATCGCCATAGGATTTTTTGTACAAACTCTTTTTTGTCGGAGCGTATTCAAGCGTCGCGTTTTTCATGGCGAACTTTCCGAACTGTTCGTTCAACTGTTCTAGCGACCAGCCATAGACCATCATCATCGCGCTAAACGGAGTCTGCTCCATGCGACCATCTTCCCCGTCGCGAATCGATTCCATCCAGATGCGGTTGACTTCGTGCGCTCCCTTGTAGCCACCTCCAAATTCTTCTTTGAGGTGTTCCAAAAATTGCCAGTTGCAATAACGGTCGCGCGTCGAACCGTAATACAAATACGGATAGTTAATCAGATATTCCGAGCAATGAGCGTCATTTGGATTGTACTGGTGCGCCATCCAATTCGCGTGGCTCTCGGCGAACCACCCCGAATGGCTGTTGTTGCCCATCCAGCCGGCAACGCCCTGCAAGCCGTGAGCGAATTCGTGCGACGTACCCCAATAATCCTTGAGGGAACCAACGCCAATCCACATGCCGGGGCCAAATTCGTTGTTCAATCCCTTCACGTAGTCCTGGCCACCGTAAAGTGCCGCCATCACAGAGTTGTCGAACACGTAAATGTTGCTTTTGAGTTTTCGGTCCGGGCTTTTCGGGAACGGGAGCATCCAGCCGAGCGAATCGATATAGAATGAATAGACTTTTTCAAGCGACTGGAGCACGCCCTCTGCATCCGATGTCGGAATGGCAACATTATTCGCCTTGCCATCATCGCTCGTCGGCTTTTTGCAAACCTCGAAATGTTCCGAAGAACGAATCAGCGTAAAGCCATTGCTTTCACACTGCGGAATCCAGTTTACGTCTGCGAATGCGACAACAGCGGCAACGCATACAATTTGCGGAAATAGTCTCATATCACAACCCATCAACAACCCTAGAACATTCTAGGTACTATTAATATACGCTCTCGCACTCTCAAGTGCAAGAGTTAATTAATGCAAAGTAGTCTTGAGACAACGAAAAATACCGAAATTTCGACGATGATGAAATTAATAGATGCTGTAATAAAAAAACATGTTTCTGCATCACTCGACTCCCGCGTCATTGCTCTTCGTGCATAAGCCGCAATTATCCAATGCATGAGCAAGCTCCTACGTTGTTCCGGACTTGAGCCGGAATCTTAGTCACAAAAAATGGCGGCTCATGCTTCGACATTGCTCAGCACAGGAGTCCGCCATGAAAATGCCACAATGATATAACAATTTACAGAATTCTACTACTGTTTTTGGCCGCTCACGCCGTAACGACGTTCAACGCCGTTTTTCTTGAACCGGACAAACAGACTTTGTTCGCTATAATCAAAATAAAGTCTTGGCGACTGCGATTCTACCGCACGTACACTTGGCAAGTTTCGAATGGCATTTGTGCTATCCTGAGCGGTCGTATCCGTTTTCGAAGAATCCGTCACGACAGTATCTTTCTTGCTCGTGTCAGGAGGCGGTTCCTGCGACTTGAGGATTTCGAGCATTTTTTCGGCATAGCGTTCGCCAAATTTTTCATACCCTTCACGAGTGAAGTGCAAAGTATAGCTCGCCTCTTTAAGCGCCGGGCAACCCTGTGCCGAAATCAAGTGTCCGTTCGGGATGAGGTCCGCGGCCTGTTTCACGGCATCGTTACGCCAACCCAAATCACCCGTTGGAGCAAGCTCACCAATGAGAATCGGGGTCTTTTCCGGGTCCAGTTCCAGTTCCTTGATCAAGTCGTCATAAACTTTCTTGACGCGTTTCGGCCAGTCGTTCATCTGGTAGTCCGCTTCGCCCTGATGGAACAAGAAGCCCTTGATGACGCCTTTCTGCTTTGCGATTTTGCCCATCTCCACAATGCGTTTGTACAAATCACCGCCATATTCGTCCAGGTACTGAATCCACCAGGTATCGCCCTTGTTCTTTGCGCTTTGAACGTAAGACTTGTTGCGGTCCTTGTCAAACAAGTCGATGCTCTGCCCGCCAATAGCTACGTTCGCGACGGCAATTTTGATGCTGTCCGGGAGTTCCTTCACCATTTTGCGTCCAAAGATATCGACAATTCCCACCTTGGATTGACTATGCCCCATCGGAGGTGCCGCCGGATAGAACTCGCCTACCTTCTGGTTGGAATGATTTGCGGCTCGCAACACCAGGAATCGCGGGTCCTGCACACGGTCTTTATCGGTTACTGTCGCCTGCCCGGACATGTTCGATTGCCCGTAAGCAAGGTAAATATGCAGGTTCGGGTCCTGCGCAAAACTTACCGCACCGAGTACGGCAATTGACATTAGGATTTTTTTTAGCATTTGTCCTCCAAACAAAAAGCTGTCACCCACGTGACAAATTATACAACCCTTGTCTTTAATTATAATAAAAAAGAACCCCTTATCGAGGTTCCTTGAAATCATTGTGTTGTCAAAAAATGCAATGCAGCAATTCTTTATTCTAAAGAATTTGGAGCATTCCACATTCTCTTTTTGAAATCATAACTAAAGCGTTCTTTAAGGTTATTGTTATTCAAAATTTTCACAACATTACCATCATCCATAATCTTCAAAGATTCGTAATCTATATTCAATAAAGGATGAAAATCATCAACCGATTCCGCATTTTTCGGATTAAAGCTCACAGAATAACTAAGCTTGCCTTTATTCCTTTGCGATCCATCACCGAATACAAAAACATTCTTTCCATGCTGAATTTTTTCAACATTCGCCGACAACGCTAAATCCATTTTATCAAGATCAAGATGGTCTAAAGCAATAGCCTTACTTCCCTTGTGAACATAAAAAACAAGTTTGAAATAACAAGTCATTTCGCTATCAAAATCATGAGCATTAAACAAATCTAAGCTCACATTTCTAGCATACTTGAATGGTTTTAAAGTAAGTTTATACATAACTGCATTTTTTCCATCAACCAATTTAAGTCTTTTATTTTCATCTAGCACTGAATATTCATTCAGATTCACAAATTCTTCGTTATTGATTTCATGAATTTTATCGTCCGTAAGAATTTTGCCCAAAACAGCGACATTGCTCAAGAACTTAAATTTATGCAAGTACTTTTCAATTATTTTATTCAACTTCGATAATTCGATTTCGTAATCTTGAGCAATGGACAATGCAATTCCGTACTGCGTAAACTTGCTATAATCATCAGCAATTTCAGCAATATTTTTAACACTAGATTCAGCTCCATCCAATAAAAATCCGTTTCTATCCAAGAGAGGTATCTCTATAGCTTCAAGTTTTTCAAAATACTTGTCTATTGAGAATTGCACTGCTTTTACTTTATTATTAAATTCAAAATTATCTTGAGCACCACTTGATGTTATAGATATTTTCAAGTTACCCTCATTCAGTTGGAATGGTAAAATTTTACCGACCTTCGCTTGTGTAATATCGGGCAAATCCAATACAAATGAATCATAATTCGACATCAAGAAAACATTGTCTTTTGCAATTGTTGTTTTCACATCAAAAGAAACAACCGCATTGATATCCGTTTCAAAATTCATTATGGCAAAATCGACATTTTGCTTTTCAATCTTTGGATAAAATTCAATAGCCAACGACTTACCAAGAACATCAACATGCTTCAGCACATCCTCCGATTCTTTAAAGACATCGAAAACATCCGCCGCAGAATCATTTTGAGCTTCGATTCTGATATTTATCGCCGATAAAAAATCTTCCACCTTTAGCGCATTCACAGCACCATCGTCAATCGACATGGTATCTAAAGTCTTTTTTACGCTTGGCAAATCCAGCAAAAGCGCATTTTCAGATTTTATCATATTCGCTTGCAAAGCTTGCAAAACCTTCGCATCGAGACCGCTGACAATTTCTACAACTTCTTGGGTGCTGTATTCACGCTCACCAATTTTTAATTTTTTCCCGATATACGGAATTTCGAAATCGTCCCATAATCTAGGATACGAAACTTTTGACAACGCATTAGACAAATTGCTACTTGTACTTTTTGAGTTAACGCCACTTACGGAGCAAGCGC
The DNA here is from genome assembly GCF_902779965.1 of Fibrobacter succinogenes. Lineage (NCBI taxonomy): Bacteria > Pseudomonadati > Fibrobacterota > Fibrobacteria > Fibrobacterales > Fibrobacteraceae > Fibrobacter > Fibrobacter succinogenes. The sequence goes on from NZ_CACZDK010000030.1 coordinate 10,247, forward strand.
TTAGTGTAAAAAGCAATAACAAAGCTGCCAAAGACAACAAATTTTTCATATAATCCTCCAAGAATCTATTCATCACGACTTTTTACATCATACAAAATAGAATATAAAAAATGTAATCCCAAAAATTCGAGATCTTTCGAAAGAAACATAATGGAGCCACTCCCAAATGGAACTCAAGAAATAATGGATCCTCGCTTACGCGAGGATGACTTTACCGGCGAAAGCTACACCATGGAATCAATCAATGATTTTTCGTTTGCGCAAGGATGACAGCTCGGGATAACACTCTTCTAAGTTTTGCTCTCAGTCTGCTACTTCCTTCCGATATTCTTGAAATTTGGAGCGATAATGGTGCAATTGGTATCCTTAGGAGCCTGACGATACAGCACCAAGTCCACCGTAAAGAAACCTTTAGTCGATGCACTCACAGACCACTTGCTCCCAGCAGGGCAATCCTTGAAATTCTTGTTCAACGTTGCCGCAAATCGGCTGCCATTTACATTGTACGTAAAGTAACTCGTTGTAAGCGAATCCGGCATTTGCAGCGCTTTGGGGCCGCCGATTTTACTGTTCTTTGCAAAATATGACTTTTGAGCCTTAATGTAGAACAGCGTCTGTTGCGTCAATTCATCCGTCAAGCTCTGTGTGCTAGTAAAAAGCCCGACATTCGAGCAACCACGTACTCCAAAGACAAGCACCAGAACAAACGCCAGTGCGCATCCAATAAAAATCCAGTATTTCGGCTGGAGTTTTTTTAGCGTAGCAACCATCTTTTTGCACCAAGCAACTATTTTGCCCCACAGCCTCTTGATCCCTTTCGATACACTCTTAAACTTTTTCGAAACGCCCTTCCCGCTAATGACAGGATGCGGAGCATCACTAGCTACAGAGGTTACGGACGCCAGGCCACCTTGCCACTTGAGGAGTTTCATCGCCACAAGCACATGGCCAAATTGGCGCGGGAATGTCAAACCAAATGCGGCAATCACCATCAAGGTCACGCTTACGACAAACAAGACGAGCAAGCCTTTATTCGCAAGCGGAAGCAAATCTTTCACTTGATCCAGAATGCCCAAAAGCTTCTTGACCCCAGAAAAGTTTTCAGATGCGAAGCGCACCATAAACGAATCGGTAAGTCCATTCCCCGTCCGCACGGCGTTAGCGGCAATACCATAAACCATGGTCAATATGCGTTCAAAGGCAAAAAGAATCATGCCAAAAATCGCAATAAGCGAAGCTATGAAACGCACCGTGCGTATGGGAGTGAAGCCTTTCATTTGTTTACATTCTCCTTTTTCCTTCTTGTCTGTGGTCACTGGCCGGTGTCATCAGTCTTATTGATCGCGGTGTAGCCGCCAAACAATAATCTAACAACAACCGACAACAACTAGCAACTACGGCTCCGCCGCCTACTTCTTTTCCACCAATTCCTTAGCCATCTTCTTTGCGGTCACAAAGTCAGCCTTGCCAGAACCAAGCTTCGGCATCACATCTACGTTAAACGCAACAGACGGGAGCATGAGAGGCGGCATACCGCTTGCACGCAATTCCGAGAGCACATCCTTCGGATCCTTTTCGCCCTGGTACAAAAGAACAATCTTTTCGCCCTTGGTCGCATCCGGGATTGCCGTAACAACGTAATCGCAGCCCTGCAAAACAGGCGTATCCTGAATCTTCTTTTCGACAGCGCCAAGGCTAATCATTTCACCGCCGAGCTTAGCAAAGCGGCTGTAACGGTCCACAATCGTGAGGAAGCCATCTTCATCGAGATAGCCCTTGTCACCCGTGCGGTAATAGCGAATGCCATCCTTCTGGACAATCACGCTCTTCGTGCGGTCTTCGTCCTTGAGGTAACCCTTCATCACCTGGCAACCGCCAATGAGAATCATACCCGCTTCACCAGTCGGGAGCGGTTCGTTTGTTTCAGGGTCGACAATCAAGAACTGCGTACCCGGAAGCGCAGGGCCCACCGTACCCGGCTTGTTGTTCACCTGCAACGTGGTATAGTCATCGAACAACGTATTTTCGGTATTGACCGATGCCACCGGAGCCGTTTCCGTACAGCCGTAACCTTCGTAAATTTCCTTGCCGAACTTGAGGCGGAAGGCCGTCGCCAGTTCCGGGCGGAGAGCTTCGGCACCGGCAATGATAATACGCACGGATTTGAACATCAACGGGTGTACGTAGCGGCTCACCGTGAACGCACGCAGGAACGTCGGGGTCGCCACCATGATTGTCACCTTGAATTCCGCGCAAACGCGAGACATCGTCTTAACGTCCGTCGGGTCGGCCACGGCCACAATCGGGCAGCCTTCCGTGAGGTTCAAAAGCGTCGTCACCGTAAGGCCAAAACTATGGAACAGCGGGAGTTCCGAAAGCATCACATCGCCACGGCTCACATTCATGATGCAAGCAAGCTGCTGGATGTTGCCCATCATGTTGCGCTGCGTGAGTTCCACGCCCTTCGGCGTTCCTTCGGAACCGGAGCTGAACACGATTACCGCATTGTCGTCCATGGAACGATGTTTCACAAACAAGAGACGGATAAGCCAACTCGGCATGACCATGCAAAGCACAAGGAACGCGGCAATTTTCGCCTTCGGGATTTCCTTCATGATATCTTCGGCATAGAGCAAACGCACCTTATCCGATGCCACTTGGGAGTAGTCGTTTCCACGGCCCTTCAATTTCTGCACAAACTGGCGGCTCGTAATGACGGTCGAGCATTCGGCACGTTCGCAACAGAACTTTACGTTATCGACAGATGACGTGTAGTTCAAGTTCACGTTCGTCTTGCCAATCACCCAAAGAGCAAGGTTCACAATCACGCCGGCAGGGCTCGGCGGAAGCATGATACCCACATTCTGTTCATGCTTGCGAAGCGTCTTCTTGAGGTAACCGCGGAACGCCATCACTGCACCCATCAACTTGTAACCCGAGAAATGAGCCCCATCCGGGCTATAAATAGCAGGTCCGTTCTTCACGTACTTCTTGTAAGTGCGAATCCAGCTATCGGCAATCGGATGGACAAACGAAACGGCATAGTTCCAAGCATCAATGGAAATACGGCGAATAATGGCACGAATTTCGTTAGGAGGCGTATCGGCAGGAAGAGCATCTCCAAAGGCAACAGTGACAGAGCGTTCAGCCGAAGCACCATACATATTGGAAGAACTGTAGCTGTAGTTACTGCCCCACAACCCCTGAATGTAGAATGGGATAATCTGAGCCTTTGTACCATCAACAGCAGATGAATAATCAATCGTAAATGGTTCTACATGCGGGGACTTGGACACTTCGCCCGACGGGAAAATCACGACAGCCTTACCTGCGAGGAGCACTTCGTGAATCTTGTCCATCGCAATTTTGGGGTTGCGGTTGTCGATACGTATCATGCCAAGGCGCTTGAGAACAGCACGCAAATACCACTTGTCGAAATGGTCCTTGTTGCTTGCAATGCAAAGCGGACGCGGAGACGCCATCTGCACCATCGCCCAGTCGATAAAGCTATGGTGGTTACCCACGAGGAGGATCGGACCTTCGTTCGGAATATTCTGCACATTCAAGACGCGAATTCTATAGCGGCTGAACACAAAGCGGAGAAGCGTGCGGAGCATGGCCTGCGGCAAGTTGTAAATCGACCAGATAAACACACCGACCGAAATAACAGCAAGGCCGATAAAGTAGTTCTGCGGACGAATATCCGTAGAGCGCACCAACATCGTAAACACGAATAAGAACACCACAAGCACAAGGGCCTGAATTAAGTTCGCAAGAGCAATCACGGACCCGGAGTTATTCGGGCGCGTGTTGTACTGCAACAGCGCATTGACCGGAACGAGAATGAGACCGCCAAAGAAACCGGTCATGGAATAAAGCACAACAAGAGCAACCGGATGCACAAGGAACGGCACGAGGAACATGCAAATCGAAGCGCCAAACATGCCCAGCGGAACAAAGCCCGATTCAATAAAGTCCTTGGAGAAATGAGCCGCGACAATCGTACCGATCATGAGGCCCACAATCGCAAACGACATGTAATCCTGCATCATGTCCACGGTCGAAGAACCGGAAACGTCCTGATACACAAGAACAAACACCTGAGCCAAAGCCCAGAACATCGAAAGCGCAATAATCGAAGCTCGCAGCGTAGGCACGCGGAAACCAAGACTCAAGTGGCGCTTGACCTTGTCGATGCTCACGTTCGGGTCTTGATACTTCACGCGAGGAATCATGAAATTCGCAACAGTACCAAGCACGCTCACCGCCGTAAGAATCCACGGAATCACAACGGATTTGGAGGTAATGCGGCGCACGGCTTCGTAAGAAACAAGCTGGTCAAGGTTAATGAGGTTCACGCCGACAATCGCAAGCCACGATGCCGCGATGATACCGCTAATACTAAAGATTTGGAGGAATGCGTTAGCATAGCTTAAGCGACGCACTCCGAACATTTCCTTGACAATGGCATACTTTGCCGCACTATGGATGGCAAAACCGCAGCTAAGCCCGATAGAGAGCCAGAATGCGATTCTCGGGAAATCGAGCGTCACAAGCACCGACTGCGCTATAACAAACAGCGTCATCATGAGTGACGACCAAGCCATCACCTTGTTCTTCGAGAACTTATTGGTGAAGAACCCGGCAAAGAACACCATCAAGACGTATGGTGCAAGGAAAAAGATTTGGAGCATGAAGCTCTGCCAGATAAGACCGTTTTGTGCAAAGAACGATCCGGAGAGAATCTTTTGAGCGTAAATAAATACACCCGCCTGAACAAAAGCTGTAGCAAGGACAGATAAGAAGAATCTTACAGCACCTTTAACTTTCCACATTTACAAAATCCTCATATTTTTTGCAAAATGTTATACAGCTAAAAGATAGAAAAATCACTTCATCAGCACTTCAATATCCTCAACGGTACGCGGAATATGCTCCGAAATATTTTCAAATCCGCTTTTTGTAATAAGTAAATCATCTTCGATGCGTATTCCAATACTTTCGCGATAACGCTTGCCTTCAATAGTCGCCGTAAAATCGCCATAAAGTCCCGGCTCGCAAGAGATGAGCATCCCCGGCTTGAGCACCACATCCAAGGAACGGGAACCAGGGTCTCCTTCGTGGATATGTTCCCCGATAAAGTGGCTCACCCCATGCGGCCTCTTTTCATACAGCAACTTAAAGCTTCCCTTCGCCCCCTTTACAAGGCGGCGATCCAGCTCCATCATGATGAACTCCCAGCAAATCATGCCAATTTCTTTCAGTGAAACACCTGGGCGCACCACACGCTGGTACACCTTCGCCGATTCCAGCACGATTTCGTACAACATTTTTTGAAGCGGATCAAACTTGCCATTGACCGGGATTGTGCGCGAAATATCGCTATGCAAGGTGCCGAACCGCACACCAAAGTCGAAGAGGATAAATTCGCCATCGCGGAGCGCTTCGTCATTCTTCACATAGTGCAAACAACAAGCGTTCTTACCGCCAGCAGCAATCGTCGGGAAGGCAAGGTCGCCGTCTCCACGGCGCTGCATTTCGTAATTGAGGAACAGCGCCGCATCACGTTCAGTCTTCATGTTTTTCATCGCAGACAACAGCGCACGGAATGCGTCGTCGGTAATATTTTGCGCCACACGAGCATCTCCGATACGTTCCGGTTCCAGCACCAAGCGGTCTTCAAAGTGCATGTCCGCGCAGCTCATCACGCGCATTTTAAAGCGACGAAGCACGCTTTTCATCTTGACCTTGAGCTTTTCGTTGTGGTCGCCTTCGAACTTTTCGTAATAGAACGCAAAAGCATGGTCCACGGCATCCTTACCCGTTGAATATTCCACCGCTAGCGATTCTACAAAAGTCCACACATCCTCAGCCGGTCGAACCTCATCGATACCCGTCAAACGAGAAACAACATCTTCGCCATCAACAAAACCAAGGCGTTTTCCCACCCAGAATTCTTTGAACGGATCTTTTTTAGGCACAAAAAGCGTCGAACGAGATTTACGCGGGTCCAAAACTAAATAACAACCCGCCTGATTCACGCCGGTCATGTACAAAAACGCCGGATCCTGCACAAAGCGCGTCCAAGTTTGAACAAAGGCTTCCTCGCCCCCCGGTTCAACGGGCATTCCTGCAAAAACGCAAAACGAATCCAGTTTTTTCATCAAAGACAGTCGTCTTTTCGCATAAATTTTCTTGGAATCATAGTTTTTAGACGATAAAAAGACCTGAGAATAGGTCTGAACATCGGTTTTTCGTGAATGCATACTCAATTTTTACCTTTTTTAACATTTTTTCTGCCACAACTATATATATTTTAGCCATCAAAGACTAGAATGGAGCTTAAATAATGTCTCTTAAAAAATGGAAATTAGTTCTCGCCTCTCTTTCTGTAGCACTTTTCACGGCTTGCGCAGGTTCTTCTAACTCCGGCAGCAGCGATAACGGCTACACGGGAAGCAACGAATCCTCCTCTGAATCCGCTTCTTACACGGGCTACAGCGACAACCAGTCCGAATCTGCTAAGCCGGCCGCACCGGTAAAGAAAGAACCGCCCAAGGAAGTCATCAACGAAAAGACTTTGAAGAAGACTCAGGACGAAGCTTCTGCCGCAAACGAAGACAACCACAAGCTCCGCAAGGAAATCTTCGAAGCAAGAACCAAGCTTGGTCTTCCGATTCAGCAACCTTCCACAGATGCAGAGTAGTATAAGGCATTACTCACTGTCTGACAACCTGAAACGAGTTATTTCAGGCGAACGTGAAACGGTTTTCCGATTACTGGAGAGCCGTTTTTGCGTTGAAATACGCACCCGCCTTCCGGGACTCGACATTGTCCCGCTCGAAGACGCCGACATGTCAGGCATTCTTGCAGTCCTCGACCAACTTAAAATCGCCGCACGTAACGGCGAGGTTTTAGATGCTAGGCAGCTCGAACGCATGCTCGGCCCCAAAGAAGCGCCCTTTACCGAAGCCATTCCCGAAAGCCCAATCTTCAGGAACAGGTTCGGCATCAGCGTTTCGGCCAAAACACCTGCACAGGCAGAACTGGTCAAGGCAGTCGAAAACAACGACATCATTTTTGCGAAGGGCCCTGCCGGTACGGGTAAAACGTTCCTCGCCGTAACACTTGCCGTAGCAAGCCTCGAACGCGGCGAAGCCGAACGCATATGCCTTGTGCGCCCCGCCGTCGAAGCAGGCGAATCGCTCGGATTCTTGCCCGGCGACCTCAAAGAAAAAATTGCGCCGTACCTCCGTCCCATCCATGATAGCCTCTCCGAGCTGCTATCGACGGAAAAATTGCGCCGCTACGAAGAGACGGGCGCTATAGAAGTTGCTCCGCTGGCGTACATGCGCGGCCGAACCTTAAAACGAGCGTTCATCATCTTGGACGAAGCGCAAAACACGACAACCGCCCAGATGAAGATGTTCCTCACCCGCCTCGGCCCCCACAGTAAGGCGATTATCACCGGCGACACAAGCCAAATTGACCTCGCCAAGGGGCAAGTTTCCGGTCTGGAACACGCCATGAAAATCCTCAAGGGGATCCATGGAATCGCCGAAGTCGAATTTAGCGCCACCGACGTCCTTCGTCATCATTTAGTCAAAGACATTTTGCTAGCTTACGAACAGAACGAGCTTAAAAAGTAGAAGAGTATTAAATGAACAAGAAAGAGAAAAAAATTCACCTGTTTATCGGCTGGGTTATTTTAATCCTCATTGCCATTATCTTGTTTCCCGACAAGAACATTGCTCTCCGCGCCGAACGCCCGCACTTGGGGCAGCTCAGTACGAGAACGATAGTCGCGCCGTTCAAGTTCGAAGTTCCGAAAACCGAACAGGAAATTCAGAACGAGAAAGCTCGTGCCGCCGAGAAGGTGAATGCCATTTTCGAATTCAACGCCGACGAAACGACTCGCCTGCTGCGCGAATTGGAACAGTACCTCAAAAAGTTGGAACAGTACGGTAAATTGCAGTACGTCATCAGTTCCAGCAAAGATGACGGTAGTGTTTCGATGCAGGAGAAAGTTCAAGAAACTTCCCGCATTTACGACCAGCTAAAACAACGTCTCTCCATTACAGCCATCAAGCCGCTTAGCACAAATGCCGTTGCCCGTGATTCCTTGATGTCCGTGTTCTACCAGATGATGCAGAAGGGCGTTTCGAACACGCTGCTTGCCAAGACCGAAACCGAAGTGACGCTGTTCTGCAATAGCTACAATATCAAGCAAATCAAGAACCTCATCTACAACAAGCCCACGATTTCGCTCATCAAGGACAACGAAGAAAACACGCTGGACATCAACGAAATCCAGCCCATGCAGCGCCGCATCGACGAAGCGTTCGGCCAATTGCAAAGTTCGTTCTCCACGGAACAGGGGTTGCAGAGCGCCTTCTACGAAGCCCTTTATGTATTTACCAGCCCTAACATTTTCTATCTCGAAAAAGAAACCGAAGCACGCAAACTTGACGCGAGCAACAAGGTCACCTTAATCAAAGGCATGGTTCCGCGCGGCATGGAAATCGTGGCGCAAGGCGCACCCATCACCAAGGAAATCTTGGAAAAAATCGACGCCCTCCAACAAGCCCAGCAGAACGAAGAAAATTCTAAAATGCTCACGGCCCCTTACGGCAACGTGCTTGTCTTTGTTATTATCATTACGCTGCTCATCATGTTCAGCCTCTACACGCCCACGCGCACCATGTTCAAGACACCGCGCCAGTTGTGGAGCCTCGTATTCTTGACCGTGTTGCAGCTCCTCGCCTTCTGGATTATCCATAACCTTTCAGGAACGCTCAACAGGCCCGATAGCATTCTCCCCGACGCCATCGACTTCATGTGGCTGTACCCAATTACATTTACGCCAGTGATCGCCGTTGTGCTTTACGACTTCCGCATGGGACTTGCCTTTGCAACGTTCTCCGCAGGTTTCTTTGGCATTTTGAACGGTTACGACCTTGCAGCAACGCTCACGAGCCTTCTCGTCAACATCGCCGTCATCTCGCCGCTTTTCCGCATGCGCTACCGTGTGCAGTTTGCCTGGAGTATGATTGCAGGCGTCGTTGCCGCCGCAGCAGCCATCAGCGTAATGCTACTCCTCCGCAATAGATTCAGCTTCGTAACATTCTACCAGACACTTATCGCAGCAAGCGCAAACATCATCATCTTTACCGCAGTCGCGTCCGTGCTTTTGATCCACGTTGTCGAACGAGTCTTCAGCATTACGACAGTCCTTACGCTGATGGAAATGTCCGACTTCAACAGGCCTGCCCTGAAACGCATTTCGGAACTCGCACCGGGCACATTCCACCACAGCATCCAGGTTTCGAACCTTGCCGAAAGCGTCGCCGAGACCATTGGAGCCAACTCGCTCCTCGTCCGTGTCATGGCGCTCTATCATGATTTGGGCAAAACCATGCGCCCGGAATACTTCACCGAAAACCAGAAGCAAGGCGTGAACCCGCACAACAACCTTGATCCGTACCAGTCCGTAAAAATACTGACGGGCCATGTCTCTCAAGGCATTTTGCTCGCCAAGGAATACAAGATTCCGGAACTTGTCACCACAGGCATTCAGGAACACCACGGCACAACGCTCATCCAGTACTTCCACCACAAGGCAAAAGAACTCGCTAAGGAAACCGGTAAAGAAGTTAAGGAAGAAGATTTCCGCTACAAGGGCCCGCGCCCGCAAAGCATGGAAACCGCAATCCTTATGCTAGCCGACGTTATCGAAGCTACAAGCCGTTCGATGGCAGACACCTCTTCGGAAGCACTTGAATCCATGATCCACAAAACTATCTTGGACAAATTTATGGACGGGCAGTTCAACGAAAGCAATTTGTCCGTAAAGGAACTTTCAAAGCTCGAAGAAGCATTCCTCCATAGCCTTGACGGAACCTACCATACTCGCGTTAAATACCCTGGTCAGAGATAGACGAGAGAACGACTCTAAGAGCCTACAGACGAGAGACTAAAGTGTCATGCCCGACTTGATCTCTTTGACTACTTGCAGCTATGCTGCTTAGTAGTCATGATCCGCGTATGGGGAGGGCATCTCCTTTTTAAAAAGAAAAAAATTTAAAGAAAAACACCATTATCCCTTGACACACGAATTAATTCTTTTTATATTTGGGTCGTTCGGTTAAAAGACCCAACAAACCACTGGGGTGGTAGCTCAATTTTGGTTAGAGCACCGGCCTGTCACGCCGGAGGTTGCGAGTTCAAGCCTCGTCTATCCCGCGAAAAGATCCTCTCGAAAGAGAGGATTTTTCGTTTATTTTGCGATAGCGAAATAAATGAAATTCACCCATCGCGACAGGATGCAAGCACGCGCGTACTTTGTTCCAAGCCCAGCAGGTTTCACCTCAAAAAATTTTGATTTTTTTCAAAAAAAAGCGCAATTTCGGTTGACAAGATCCTGAATATTTGTATATTTGGCACGTAATCTTGAGGTTGTAGAAAATGTTAAATAAAAAGAATCTTGTTCTTATAGCTATTGGCATTTTACTACTCGTCATCGGGTTCATTTGCTTGGCCACAGGCCCTGCCGATAATCCAATCAGCCTCTCGGTTGCACCGATTATCTTGACGATTGCTTACGTAGTGATTATTCCTCTCGGAATTCTCTTCAACGGCAAGGATGAAAACAAGTAATTATTCGGACGATTAGCTCAGCTGGTTCAGAGCGTCTGCCTTACAAGCAGAATGTCAGCGGTTCGAATCCGTTATCGTCCACTACCGAAGAATCGGAAACGATTTGGGGTGGTAGCTCAATTTTGGTTAGAGCACCGGCCTGTCACGCCGGAGGTTGCGAGTTCAAGCCTCGTCTATCCCGCGATAAAGCGCTTCTCATTGAGAAGCGCTTTTCGTTTGTTAAGCGGTAACGAAACAAACAAAAAGCGTTCCTCTCGAAAGAGAGGATTTTTCGTTTGCTAAAGACCCTTCCTACTTCTAACTTCCTACAGTCTACTAATTAAATCTGGAATCCGAACGCGGCGTTCACGTCGATGACAATTCCCTTGTCCATCTCAAAGTATTTACCCTTGCGTTCGGCATCAAAGTCGCTCGTCCAGGCATAACCTAAACCGACATCGACAAAAAACGCAAAGCGCCCCAAGAATCCTTCCCCATTGTTCAAGACTTTCTTGAAACCGCCACTGCACATAAAGCCGTAAAGCCAGCCATCAAAACTACCATCGCGGTTCGAATGAATATGCAAATGGTTCACCAAAAGCCCTGCCTGGAAATAGCGCCAACGCCTGCCACCAACGCCATACAAACGGAAACTTTCTTGCAAACCGATATCATGAATCTTGTAGCGATCGTGTTTTCTTTCTCTATCCACTCGTACATAATGCGGCGCCGAAATCAGAGAAATTTTCTCCATCAACTTCCACTCAAACGTCAGATTGAACAACGGATAGTCCGTAAATCCCTCCGGAACATTGAGGCCACCCCAAAAATGCGAATAAGGCACCATAAAATTAAACGGATGGATATACAGCGCAAACGTAGAATCTTTCAACGATTCGTCTTGCTCTAGAGGCTTTGAATCCGAAGCTGGAGTTTCAGGCGCTACAGCATTTGCTTCGGCAGCCGGAGTTTCGTCCTTTACTTCAACTTCGATCTTTGCCTTTTTTTCAGCACTCGGTTTTGGTTGCGTTTTAGCAGGTTTCGCCACAGAAAATACAGACAAAGCAAGCAACAAAAGGACGACTTTTTTCATATAACAAAATTAGTTAAATTTCCTCCTTTCATCTTTAAGCCAGCGTGTAACATGGACGCCATTCCACCCTAAAGAATTGTGCCTGAAACCACGCGCGTACGAAGCTCCATAACGCCCTACATTAAATGAAAGTTGAACAGCCACTGCAAAATCAGGGAAGCGGTAAGAAGTGCTGATTTCCGCAAATTTCCAGCGAAATTTCGCCCCCACATTCAGATAATCGAAATCACATTCCGCAAAAGCAGAAATAGTCTCATCCGTCATCCAGTGAATGCCCAGCACAGGCGCAACGCCCTCATCAGTAAAGCCACTCAGCATCGCAGCCAAATGGATTTCTCGCCATTTGTAATCGAGCCCCAACTTGAAGCGGTGACGCGACCAAAATTCTTCACCAGGCACCCATTCCATACCAAGCCCGTAACTCACGCCAAACACAAAGCGATTCCACGGGCGAGCATACGAGAATTCCGAATACAAGTTCCGATACAGCGAATCCATGGAATGGTAAGCGACAAACGCCCCAACGCGATAAACGTCGCTCCCAAATTCCAGCGACAGATTCCACGAAGATTCATCGACTTCATCCATCCAGTAATACGAAAGGCCATACGACGGCTCCGCATAACGCGCCGGAGTCGAATAATAACCGCCAAGCCCAACAGGCGAAAGCCCACCAGCAAGGAGTGATGCAAACGAAGCACGCCCTTCAGCGGCATTGCAAGGAGCAACGTTCAGCAACGCCACGAGAACCCCTATAACGCTCCACACGGCGTACAAAAGCTTTGCGCAACTCCAGCAGCATTTTTCAAAGCATCGCCAACACGGCTTACGGGCGCACAAGAATACCGACCACATCTTCGTACACCCCCACAGACAAAGCCACATAACCAACGCCTATTCCAAGATATTCCTGTGCAGGCACATTCACCCATTCATTCGACATTGCTGAAACGACCGATTTCCAAACGCGACGCCCCGCAGAATCCAAAAGAGCTAGTGTTACATCATTTTCCGATTCTACACGAATGCGAAGAGCAGCGCCTTTTTTCGAAACAACTCGCGATGAAAGTTTGTACGTAAATAGAGCTTTTCCCGGCGCATTTTCCGAAGCATTTACAGCAGCACCTCCCGACGCACTCCCCATAGCATTCCCAAATTTCGAGCCCATTCCCATCTTTTTCTGGAATCCCGGCGTAAATTCGCGTTTCCTTGTCAACGGATTGAATCCCGACGGGCACGCCACAGTTCCTTTGTTCCAATAAACGCTATCGATCACATCATTACGGAAACAAAGGCGAAGCGAGCCTTCTACGTTATTCAAATAGCCTAACGATACTTGAATCATGCGTATATCGGGAATTCCAAGAACTTCACGCAAAGCAGACGTATCCTTGCTCACCAGCATTGTCTGGTAAGGCAGAATCGAATCCCGCGCATTTCCTAAAGCGCCTCCACGATCGCAAAAGCGGAACTCCTGCAACGGGAGCGCATACCCGCTCGCATTATAAAGTTCCACCCACTCCGGCATCGGTTCTTCCGGGCAATGATGGATCTCCGTCATGCGGAGCGTTCGCCCCTGCTTGCCTAGCTCGCCCGCCAAAGCCAATAGCGAATCCTCTTCTACACCAAGTTCGTATTCCAAGTCACCCACGCCCATAGACCCTGCAACATACACCCACTCGTCCGTAAGCCCCACGCGCTGAATCGACTTGCCCGGCTTAGGCTGCGGGACCGTCACAGAATCCATGCACACACCCGACCAAACCTTCCAAACGGATTCCCTGGAATTCGGGAGCGAGACCTTCCCTAGCATGCCACACGCTACATTTTTTCGCGGTGGACACAGCGACGAATCGTGCACCAGCACCAAACGTTCGGCCTCCGGCCACTTAAACGCCAAAATTTCCCTGCTTTCAAAACGCACAAAAAGCGAATCCCCTCGAAATTCGTCAAGCCGAATTTCGACATACTCACCCTCCAGGTCTGAAACATTTTTAGGATCCGGGAAAAATTCCACAAACATCGGACATGAAAATGCCGATACATAAAAAGCCAAGCCGCACACAGCGACCGGCAAGACACCACATTTATTCACGACACCCTCCCCAGGGCGCGCCCCTCAAGCGTAAAACGCTAGCGAGATTTAGTCGACTTCATAGTCGTTAGGGAGAATATAAGGAAGAGGGTTCACCGGGTTACCGTTTTTCCAGACCTCATAATGGAGGTGCGGACCAACAGAACGTCCAGTATTGCCCATATAGCCAAGAATTTGATAACGATGTACAAACTGTCCCGGAGTCACGGCAGACATCTGCATATGCCCATAACGGGTCTTGAGGCCATTACCATGATTCAGGACTACAAAATTCCCAAAAGAGGAACTCAGCTGGGAAATTTCAACCACGCCGTCTGCCGGCGCATAAATCGGGGTCCAACGATCGTTAGAAATGTCTATGCCCTGATGCATTTTGCCCACTTCACCGGTCACAGGATGGACACGCGGACCAAAGGCAGAAGCATAACGACCGTTTGTAGGAGAAATAGACGGAATATAGCGTAAAACGGAGCGGCTCTGGTCGATATATTTAGTCAGAGCATTAAAAGAATTTTCGTTGTTCTGGATTTGCCCAAAAATGCGCCAAACATCTTCGTGCATCGTAGCGGTACGTTCAAACACCGGGGAACTTTTGCGCAAAAGCTGGACATTCGGTTCAATATGGCCGCCTGTCGAAAGCTTACGGGATGCTTCGTCCGGCAGCGGCAGACCGAGCTTTGCATGGAGCATTTTTTCGGCCTTGAAGAAATCCTTAGACGTATTGGAAATGTAATCCACCGTGCTCTGGATTTGCGAAAGTTCCTTGTTCAGCTTTTGACGACTTGCAAAAGCATGCTTCAAGACACCGTCATAAACTGATGTCGAAAGAATTTGGACAAGGAAAAGGATAAAGCCTACAACAACGACGATTCGCGCAAAAAGCGAACCGCGAAGAATGAACGAAGGCATTTTCACGGTCAACGTCCGTGACGACTTCTGAAAATGTATGGAGGCCTTAACGAAATTCATCAAGGGATAATGTAAATAAATGGCACGAAAATTTCAAAGGATTTATCCCTATTTTTTTATTACAAGCCATTATTTTGCGCAATATCACTTAATTTAGCGTCGTTTAAGGCCTTTTTTTTCCCAGTTTTTTTATTTACACAAAAAAAATCTAAACCGGATTATCGCAATCGACAAATTTTGTCGGAATACTTAACTCGGTTTGAATCTTTTCGGCAAGTGCGCTCACACCAAAAATTTCGGATCTATGGTGTCCGCACGAGACCAGATTTACTCCGTTTTCTTGGCAGAATATAGGGATCTCTTCCTTGATGCTACCAGTAACATAAGCATCGCAATTCTTTTCCATAGCTTCACGTACAGCAGATGCGCTGCAACTACCGCTACAAATCGCCACACGCTTAATTTGTTCAGAACCATAGAAGAATTTATTCTGCACACCATGTTCAAAAGCTGCATCAAGACAGTCCAAAAATTCTTCTCTTGTCGCAGGAGTGTTCCATTCGGCAATCACGCCGATAGGCCTCATGCCTTCGTAAGCAAATTCATGAACTGGGTTCAATCCCAGATTTTTAGCGATGACCGCGTTGTTTCCGATTTCGCGGTGGCCGTCAAGCGGCAAATGGAAACCGAACACAGAAATGCCATGCACCATAAGCTTGCGGATACGTTCACCGAACTTTCCAACCGGAAGCAGGCGTTCGCCCTTCCAAAAGCCATTCGGATGATGTACGATAATACAGTCAGCCTTCTCGGCAATGGCGGCATCAATCAACTGGTCTCGCAAGCTCACGCCTGTTACAATCTTGGAAACCTTGTCACTAGCTTCGACGCAAAGACCGTTGACGCAATAATCATTAAATGATTTCGGGTCGAGCAGGTCGTCCAACCATGCAGAAATAAATGACAAATCCATATACATCTCCTTATTGATAAAAACATCCCGGCACCATGCCAGAATTGTCTCTCCGCCACCTAACATATTATCGTTAGCAATAGAAAATATAAATACAAAATTTTAATTTACAACAGCGCCCCCCATTTTTGAGTGAAAAAAAGCTAACCGGAGCTATTTCGCGTTGACACGCTCTATGCATTTAGTTAAATTTATGCATAGATAATTCAAAGAATTTTTATAGGAGCCCCAAATGGCACATTATCTTTTTACTTCTGAATCCGTTTCTAAAGGCCACCCGGACAAGGTTGCCGACCAGATTTCCGACTCCATCCTCGACGCCTGCCTCGCCCAAGACCCGAACAGCCGTGTTGCTTGCGAAACCCTCGTGAACACAGGCCTCGTCGTTATCTCTGGCGAAATTACCACCAAGGCCGTTATTGATTTCCAGGAAATTGCTCGCAACACCATCAAGAACATTGGCTACGTGAACCCGGACCTTCAGTTCGACTACAAGGGCTGCGCCGTGCTCGTCGCTATGGACAAGCAGTCTCCGGATATCGCTCAGGGCGTTGACGCCAAGGCTGCCGACGGCAAGGAAGACGACAAGCAGGGTGCTGGCGACCAAGGTATGATGTTCGGTTACGCCGTCAAGGAAACCAAGGAACTCATGCCGCTCCCGATCAGCCTCGCCCACAAGCTCATGGAAGAAATCCAGAACCTCCGCGAAAAGGGCAAGATCAAGTGGCTCCGTCCGGACGCCAAGTCCCAGGTCACCGTCGAATACGACGAAAATGACAAGCCGGTCCGCGTGGACACCGTCGTTATCTCAACCCAGCACGACGAAAAGGTAAACGGCAAGGAACTCAAGCATTCCGTGATCGAAAAGGAAATCATCGAAAAGCTCATCAAGAAGGTGATTCCGGCAAAGCTTTTGGACAAGAAGACCCGTTACCTCGTGAACCCGACCGGCAAGTTCGTTGTCGGTGGCCCGCACGGCGACTGCGGCCTCACTGGCCGTAAGATCATCGTCGATACCTACGGTGGCATGGGTCGTCACGGTGGTGGCGCATTCAGCGGCAAGGACCCGAGTAAGGTGGACCGCAGTGCAGCTTACGCCGCTCGCTACGTGGCAAAGAACATTGTTGCAGCAGGCCTCGCCTACCGTTGCGAAGTCCAGCTCGCTTACGCTATCGGTTACTCCAAGCCGGTTTCTGTTCTCGTGAACACCTTCGGCACAGGCAAGATCGACGACCGCAAGATCGAAGAAATAGTCGCCAAGAACTTCGACCTTTCTCCGGCTGGCATCGAAAAGATGCTCGATCTCCGCAAGCCGGGCTTTGTCGCAACAGCCGCCCTCGGTCACTTCGGCCGCACGGGCGCTCGCTTCACGTGGGAAAAGACCGACAAGGCTGCAGATTTGAAGGCTGCCGCCGAAGCTGTTTAATTGTCATTCCCGCCTCCGAGCGGGAATCTACATGAACACGCGACAATATCGCGAACAACCTTTACAAGGCAGACCACACTCAAGCGGTCTGTTTTTGTATTTTAATCGAGGAGGAAATATGATCCAACGAATTTTCGCATTATTGCTTATCGCGACTGTATTTAGCTTTGCTCATGCCGCCCCCGCAAACGATTCACGCCCTTCATATTTTCAAAAAGATTCTGTTTATGCAGAACAATATGCAGCACTCACGCAAGTCGATTTTGACGGGTACTACGAGAACTTGATCAAAACCGAAAATGAAACAATCGATAAAGCAGCCATTGGATTTCTTATCGGAACTTTCGCAACAGGATTCGGCATCTTTACAATCACAACTGCATTCGATAACAGCGATTGCAGCGAATTGGTTGAGATGAATAGAGACATTCTAAAACTCACGGGTATCGGCCTATCAGTCGTTGGCATCACCGGTATTACATACGGGCTATATACATATTTCACAAAAACCGGAGAAAACAGCAAGCGCGCCTCATACGAACGCGCCTACGAAATCTACAAACGCAGGCGCTCCGAACTCAAGGATGGCGCTAAAGTCATTGTAGCTCCAGCCGTTGATTTGTTCGGAGGTTCCGCAGGAATGCAGTTAAACGTGTTGTTTTAAAAAGTAAATTACCGCTCTCTTTTTCACCAAATCATATTATTTTTATTCGAGTGCAAGGATAAACCTAGAGGAGCGAGTATGGCTAAAAGTATTTTTCTTGTTGGCGCAACATTTGCCGCACTAACAAC
The DNA here is from genome assembly GCF_902779965.1 of Fibrobacter succinogenes. NCBI lineage: Bacteria > Pseudomonadati > Fibrobacterota > Fibrobacteria > Fibrobacterales > Fibrobacteraceae > Fibrobacter > Fibrobacter succinogenes. The sequence continues at coordinate 28,170 of NZ_CACZDK010000030.1, forward strand.
AGGCTTTATCGCGACAAGCGCTTTTGCTGCAGCGCGTTCTGTCGCGCTAAACAAAAGCATTGAAACGCTTGAGCCGATGAAAGGAATCGTATTCTGGCCCGACCAAGCAAAAAGCCAAAAGAATTTGCAGAGCGCCATCTCGCTTGAATTCTCGTACTGCCTCCCCTGCGCCGTAGTAACAGGCAAAACCGGCGACAAAATCAACTACGACTGGAGCAGTTTTGAAAAGTTGCTCGACGACATCAAGAGCCGTGGGCACCAAGCCATCGTACGGTTCCGCATCGAGTATCCGAACGAAACCATCACAAATGCACCTAATTGCACCGAAGGCGTGAAGGGCGCCACCGCCGTTCCCAACTACTTCGTTACAAACAGCAATTACCAAGAAACATTCTCCGAAAACCCTGGCGGCGACGGTCCCACTTACTACGCCGACTGGAGCAGTACCGCACTCCAGTGGTTCTACAAGCAATTCTACGCTGACTTCGCTGCGAAATACGACAAGGACCCGCGTATTGCATTCGTGCAGGCAGGCTTCGGGCACTGGGCCGAATACCACATCTACGGCACCAAACTCATACTCGGCACGAACTTTCCTTCCAAGGAATACCAAAGCGAATTTCTGACACATCTTGATACATTATTCACCGAAACACCTTGGAACATTTCGATTGACGCCGCTGACAAAACCTACTCGCCCATTGCCGAGAACAAGACTTTGCTTGGGCTCAAATTCGGGCTGTTCGACGATTCCTTCATGCACAAAGAACACGATATATCGCAAGGCGACGGAGACAACGAAAAGAATTGGCAAACAATCGGCAAAGACCGCTGGAAAACATCGCCCGCCGGCGGTGAAATCAGCTACTACGAAGACAAGGACCAGCACGAGTTCCTGAACCCCGCTGGACTTTATGGCATCACCTGGGAAGATGCCGCCAGCAAATACCACATGACATACATCATCGGCAACGACGCGCCCGAAGGCAAGTACGCCACAAAATCGCGTGTCTTTGAGGCCAGTTCCTATGCGGGCTATAAATTCGAGATTACGAGTTTTGCGGTCAACAAGATTTCGGCTGCCATCCGCGTGAAAAACGTAGGCATCGCACCACTCTACCACAACGCCTACGTGACAGTGAAGGGCGTGCGCAGTGAAAAAACGCTCAAGGGGCTTTTGCCCGGCGAAGAGGCAACCTACACCATCTCAGGAATTTCTATTGCCGACAGTGAATCGCCTGAGCTCACCATCACCGGCGACAAACTTTTGAAAGACGCGACCATCCCCTACAAAGCAAACCTCGACGGGAAAGCAAAAGTCATTGAAGGGCTAATTGAAGAAAATGGAACAACAGCAATCGCACATAGGAACAAGAATGCCGCAAGCAAAGTTCACGAAAAGCAAGCGCAAAACGCCCGCATCGTCGATCTTAATGGCCGCGCCGTACATAGCACCAACGCTCAAAACGCAATGAAAAAATCGCCCAAAGCGTACTATAAAGTGAAATAAAAATTTCGCAAAATGCGTTACGCAAAATGCGAAATTTTTATAGAATTTTGCCTCATTTAGGGTTTGGAGACATTTTATTCTCTATACCAGCATTTAGGAAACCCACTACAGCCCCAGAATTGATTGCCAGCGTTTTCGCCTTTTTTCGCTGTTCGCAAAACTAAAGGTTTTCCACACTTGGGGCAAATTTTTTCAGTTGTATTCTCATCTTTCGAAACTACTTTTTCTTTAGGTTTTTCAACAACTTTAGGAGTTGACTTTTCACACTGAGGTTCGGCCTTATTTGCAATAACCTCAGTAAGCATTTCCTCATATTTTTTTGCATAATCTGATTTTATCGGCTTACTACACTTAATGAAGGAATCTAACAATTCATGCATATCCTTCTCAGAAGATTTTAAAGAATCATCATCTTCTTCAATTTTCCTTATATAGGCAACAAGCTGATCCAAACGAATAACAACCTTACGAATTTCTTCAGGAGCTTTAGAGTCATTCAAAATTGTCTTCGGATTTGCCAAGACAACAATAGACCGATATGTTTTTGGGAACAACTTATCAAACAAGCCCTGTGTTACAAAATTATTTTTGTACTCTCGACGAATTTCTTTGAGAATATTCAAATGCCTTTCGTTTTGGGAAACTGGAGACGGGAATCCTTCTTTACGGTAAAATTTTCCTTGACCCTTATGACGAATAAAATTTCCCTTTTCATCAATTTCTATATTACCATAAAGATTTTTACACTCAATAACAAAAATATGCTTTCTTGTAATCACTAAAAAATCAATTTGAGCAGAAAGACCGTTCTTTTCCAAATAGAGGTCATGCATAATAAGCATATCCATACCACTATTTTTCAATTCAAAAGCAATCTGATTTTCGCCCTTAAGCCCTGCTTCAGCAATAGCAATTTGCTCATCGATTCTTTCTTTGATTTTTCCAGAAGCTCTTGAAGAAAGAGACTTCATCTTTTCAATAAAAGATTCTGCATCGCTATCTTCCTTAATGAATACAGGACCAAAATATTTAAAAAATAAAGCATCAATAATACCCATAATTTATTTCCTCAATTGTTCTTTTTTATAAACACTTTTTACACTACATTTATCCGCAGAATATGTACTCAAAGAAAGACCTCTGCCTATACAATTTGCAATAAGACCATCGCCTTTTCGAATCTCATCTAATTTTCCAGCTTGTTTTTTAGGGAAAGTCAATTCTATTTCTGTAACCTTACTACCTAAATTGAATATATTTATTCCACCAAGCCCTTCAAACTTAACAACGTAATCACCCCAAAAATTTTTTTCGACGGAACGAACAGGACCTACTATAGACAACCTAGTTCCATCAAAAGTTTTATCGGCAACAGCCTCGTTTTGATTATATGTATCAACAATTTCTCGTGTACTAGCTAATTTTCCGGTATCCTTTTTACGTTCATCCCAAAAGTCAAATCCAACAGTAACAAGAAGTTTTATCGCAACAACAAAATATATAAGAGCAAAAAAATCATTCAATCCTTTCGCTACAGGAGTAGACACCTTATCCTTAAAAAAGCTTCCATCACAAATAGAAATTAAATCACTAAGTACCCAAAGACATAGCACAGCTAAAATCAATGAAGAAATAATATAATGATCATTTTTATTCAATAGAAATGAAAAAGCAAACAAACCCCATTTTACGTATCCATGTCCTTTTTCACCCCAATTTAAATCATGCAAACCCACTAATCCAAACAATCCAGCAACAAGCGTTGCTGAAGTTCTACTCATCTTGGATCTATCAGCAATTGGAGGATTGACTCGTTCATGCAAATCGGTTTTATTATCCTTCGATATAGAATTTTCAAGGGTTTCTTTAGGCGGAACAAAGCCATTTTCTAATTCCTTAATCCATCGATTTCCCAATTCAGCCATAACTTTAACAGATTCTTTAGTACAATTATCAACTACAACCAATCGACTTCCCAAGTCAATCATTATTTTTCCCAAAATAAATCCCTGGGATGCCGAAATCGCCTGAACATTCTTAAGTCTTATACTTTGAGTATCAACGGATGAAGTAAGCAATGCCGCATCAAGAAAAAGAAATCGCTCCGATGTCAGAACAACAAGCCAAGTATTGGTTCCAAAATCAAAAGCATTTGAAGTAACCGTCTGCTCCATCAAGCCACTCGCTAGAGCAAAAACAATTTCTCCAGGTTCTAGGTAATTAGGCAATACAGCAAGTTCTTTTTGCGTCCCTAAAGCATCAAAACTGACACCATTAATTTCACAAATGGCACGCCAATCAGCCTTTTCCGTTGCAATCTTATATCTGTTATAGTCTTCCATATTTACGTTTTTCCATGCTAGGGCATATCTAAAATTTCACATTCGTTTTCTAATATACATTGAATTTGTTAAAACAAATCAACAAAGCAAATAGAGTTTTATCCAAAATGGTATATGCTTTGCCTCATTCATTTTACAGGACTCAGCAACAAGCATTGCATTTTATGTGATTTTTACATATATTTATAGTGTAATTCATTTAAAAACCACAGGAAAAATATGGCAAACCTAACAATTACACTCGATGATGAAGACAAAAAAGGCATCGCTGATTTTTGCGAACAAGTTGGAATGACTATTTCAGGCCTTTATAACGTTTTTACAAAACAAGTTCTACGTGAAGGTAGAATTCCTTTTGAAATAGGCATAAACACTCCAAATCGCGAAACAATCAAAGCCATGAAAGAAGGCGACAAAATCTATGAGAAACTTTTGAAAAATCCCACAAAAGTTAAAACCTATACAGTCAACGAAGCTATTCGGGAGATGAAATCTTGGTAGAAAAAGTGCCGCTTTACAAAATCCAATGGACATCTCAATATAAAAAGGATATCAAGCGAGCCAAAAAAAGAAATTATGATATGAACGAGCTATATTCCGTCATATTAAAGCTCGCAAATGACGCGCCTTTAGAAGAACACTACCGAGATCACGCTCTTGACGGAAACTGGGCTGGACACAGAGAACTCCATATCCGTCCTGATTGGCTATTGATATATCAAAAAAGGGAAAAAATACTTATACTTGAATTAACGCGCACCGGCACTCATGCAGACTTATTCGACAAGTAAGACTACCGGCTTTCTTATATTACAATTTTTCCAGAGCCGCTTTCTTGGATTACAATACCAGATGCTTCGCCATTCTGAATTTTTCTAACACGATTCTGACTCCATAGCCACTAGAACCACGAATGCGCTTTACACCATTTGTTGGCTCAAATTCAACTGTAAATACAAGAAATAATTGATTTCCTCCCAAACGCAGATACGAGAAATAATGGTTCCCCTACGCTTCGCTCCGAGGATGACCGCCCCATAAAAAAGGGAAATCCCCCGCATCTGCGAGGGACTTCTTGTGTTTCAAATTTCTGTTGTACTTTGTCTTGTCGCGGGCAACTCTTGTCCGCAACGTGGCTCCGTTTTGGGAGCCGTCTATGCGTCGCATGCGCATCATATCGCTTTCTTTGGCAGTTTCAGCAACCTTGCTGAACGTTTTATCTTTATTTTTAGCCATGACAGCCTCCTTATCGCCTAAATTTAATATATTCGACTTGAACAAAAAAGGTATTTAATATGAAAAAGGCTTACACGTTCTTATTTGGCATGTTCATGTTCGCTGCTTGCAGCGACAACAATCCGACATCGGGTCTCGACAACACTCAAAGCACAAAAACATCGACAGCTGATTTCGGTGAAGGTTACACTTACGCCATCCCGATTAAATACGACGAAACTACAGGACGGATTTATCAGGGAACGTACGCATGCAATTACCACCCCGATACAAAAACATTCGCTTGGGAAAAATATCCAGAATCTTTGGATCCGGGCTCTTATAAGATTGTTGGCGATTCGCTTTGGATGGGGCCTGCCGAAAAACAAGTTTCTGAAGACCCTGATGAACAACAGTTCCTTGACGTATACCACAACTACGAAACCTTGTCGTTGAGCAATGACCACGATGGTATTTATGGAACATGGAAAGTCACCGGTTGCAAAAGGATTCTCGGCGAAACAGAAATCAAGTGTACTAAGTACATCGGTGGCATAAGCGGCATCGCAAGAACAATGAAAATTACTAATGATTCCATTTATATCGTTACGACCGTCGATACAGACAACTTAGAACAAAACGATATCAACATCGGAAAAATTATATATCGTAATTTTGGTTTTGATATTGGCGACGCCGTCATTAAGCAACTGCTTATTGAAAAAACAATACAGAAGGAGTCCAAAGAATTTTTAAAGCAAACGTTCTCTATTGGCAATCAAATTTTCGAAGTAGTTTCTACTCCTAAATTCGACGCAACAGGAATGAACAATATTTCAACGATATCCAGCAAAGGAAAGACATGCACTAACACGCAAAGATTTGGATTCATCAACGAGAAATTATGCAAAGAAGAAAGTGCAGAATTTTTATTGAGCGCTCGTGATAAAAGCGAAGACGAATTATACTATAAGAAAGGACCTGTAGAAGGATTCAGCATAGACAACAATGACGAATTCAACGAATGCACCAAAGGACTCCCGACCGAAGAAACAAAGCAATTGTTGAACCAGTACGCCAAGAATTAATTCTATCATAGAATTATTCCGTTATGACTAAAATATTCTTTATTATTGTTCTGTTGTTCTTTTCCTCATGCGGGATATGGTGGGGAACATTTCCAGGTATTGGATATATTCCCTTCTTTCAACATTCTTCGAAAAACATGAAAACAACAATATGTAATATAGAGGGAAAAAGAATTTTCTTATTTGGTGAAGACACGAACGTTCCTTATTTCAGTTTTAAGGATGAATATCGTGTTTATCATATTCTATCTGAAGACAGCTCTAATAAAGAATATATTGCAACATACAAATTTCCTATGACATATGGAGTTGGAGCTATAGCAGAAAATACAGATATAGCCATTGTTGAAACGCAAGAAAATATTACAATCTATTATAGTCGTGAGCCGGTAGGTGGATTTATTATTGAACAAAATCCTTTTTCAAAAAAATTAAGGACTGAATTTCGCGATCGATTATTTGACATAAAGAGTGTAGATGGGGCGTGCTATTATAAAAAATAATAGCTTCAGCAAAAATAAAGTATGTACGAGATTTTCAAATTAGTCATTTCAGATATAAACATTTATGGGCTCTGCATTTTTTTGCCGAGCCTTTTGGCATTATTTTTTACGGCAAAATTCAGAAATGACAAAAAGAAACTGAAAATCATTTTAACAGCAATTCCGTCAATCGTATTATGCTATTTGCTGATTTACTGTTCCTTTACATTTATATACATTTTCATAATCTGCAGCGCACTCGCAATTTTGTACGGAGCGTCAATTGCAGTCGGATTCTATTTTAGCAATAAGAAAGTTATCCTTTGTCTCGTTGCGATTCTACTCCTCCCCTGTTCCCTTTTATTACTCACTACTTTTGAGTATTACGAATTGAGGGAGCCTTTCGGCTATATCAAAGACAAAACCTTGCCAGACAGCCTCAGCAACAGAAACTTTGATTACGAGGTGAAGCTAAATCATGCCGATGCATGGGGCAATAACCATTACACCGTCTCTGTGCGTGGGAAGCACTTGACCGATTCCAGTGAAGATTCAATTATCTATTGCAAGCAATATAGAATGTGCACCGGTGTAACATTTGTTTTTGAAGATTCGGCAAGCAGCGACACTCAATCCGTACAATCTACGCCACGGAATATCTGCCAGTGGAAACCATTGCCACATGAGAAAAAAGCAACATTGCTTCAACTCAAAAAATTGGCAGAGAAATATAGCAGAGAATACACATTTAGCTTTGTATTGGATGGATATACATTCGGTATCGATATTTTCGACTTCAAAAAGAAAACGATTCGTTCACTGGAACTCGGGAACGCAACAAATTTCGATGACGAGGTCCCTAACGCCAAGGAAATTGTCAACCTCGGACTTGCCTTAATTCCGTTCAGCGATTCTGCAAACGTAGAACACAAATGCAATGACCGTCCGCCACAAATATTCGTAGAAATGAAAACCGATTCGACGCAAGATTCAACAAAGCAAGAAATTCGAAAACCTGAACGACGCAGAGCCACGAAGCATTGATCTATTTTTTAGATTTTATATACCCCCAAACTCAACTCTAGAAGGAGTTTGTTTATGAAAAAACTATTATCATTTCTTTTTGCCACTTTGGTAATTATCGCTTGCAGCGATGAAAATCCGACAAATGCATTTGGGAATAAAGATTCATCAGGTGGAAATAATAACTTTTCCGCACAAAATTCCAATTATACCGAAACATATCGTTATTTTTCTTTTTTAGACACAACACATCTTCGATTTGGAAGTACTCAAGTTCCAAAATCATGTCAATTCAATCCAGAAACAAAAACTTTTTCATGGGTTGACCTAGGATATTCGCTTTTAGTCGATCTTGATACAGTTCCCGAATTATTTGATACAGCACCCAAATCATGTAATGGTTGTAGCAAATACTGGGGAACATTCGGATTCCATTTGTCTAACGATACGCTATATGAATGCACTGGACATAGCGATCCATGTGAGGATCCTCCCCATGGAGATGGAGAAGCGATTGTTTATACGGGTTCATCAAAATCACTATTCGGAACGTGGAATTACAAAGGTCGTTATATTGATGGAATTTTCAGTGAAAACAGTTTCGGAATGGAACTAGTTATAACACCAACTTACCTTTTAAATAAGTATTACTATGATTTTAATAATACTCCGGTGTATGGCTATGTTCATATTTGCGAACCATTGGATATATTGTACCCTCAAGACACTCTTTTTTCCCAATGCAGACATTATTACAACAATGTGAGTAAATATAATGGCAAATACATGTACCACAACAAATCTACAAATACCTTCCAAGATGTTCTTGATACGGTATTTTTCTCGGAAAATTTTTGGGTAACCACAACAAACAAGGATGTAACAATATTCATAAATAACAACCTTATACAAGTTTCTTACGACATAACCTTGTATAAGGAAAGAACCGAAGCAAGAACAACCGTTTTGTTCAAAGACAATCAATGTACTTTAATCTTCAATAGAGCAGATAACATAGATAAAGAACGCTGCGAAGAACTAACAATTGATGGAGAAACATCCGACATTTTTGACTATTCAAACAATGAAGAGTATCAAAATTGTCTTAAAAGTTTTCAATTAAACTAGATTTATTAAATTGATTTTTGACTTAATTGAAAATATTCGCCGTCATGGTTTCAAGCGCCTACTGCTTGCAGTTTCGGGCGGTTTGGATTCCATTTGCCTCGCGCATTATTTCATTGCAAATCGCGAAGCGCTCGATATCGAATGGTTGGGAATTGCCCATGTGCATCACGGGCTGCGGGTCGGAACGGCCGACAGAGACGCCGCTTTTGTCGAAGCATTTGCAAGCAAATACAAGATTCCGTTTTTCTTGAAGCGTTTGGATGGCGACACGCTTAAAGCGGCCGAGGGTTCGCTTGAAGAAAACGCAAGGGATGCAAGGTACAAAGCGCTGGTCGAGATTGTTGATGAAATTGGAGATTCCCGCCTGCGCGGGAATGACAAAAGCAGCGACCCCATTCCACACAGCTCTATCGCCATCGTCACGGCGCACCATGCAAACGATCAAGCGGAAACGATGTTCATGCGACTCAAGCGCGGAACGACGCTTGCAGGGTTACGAGGGATTCAAGAAGTTCGCATTCTAAGCAATAGCCAGGGCGTTGCGGGGCTGGCGCCTGAAGCCCCGCTAGAATGGGTGATGGAAGACCGTGCAACGGGCTGCAATCAGGGGGAGACCTCCCCCACGCATCGCTTCGAGAATGACAAAGCAGAAACAAACTGTCTACCGTCTACTTCCTACTTCCTACTAAGAATCTTCCGGCCATTCCTGAATGTGACTCGCACGGAATTGCTCGAATACGCAAGAAAGAACAAATTAACTTGGTGCGAGGACGAAAGTAATGCGGATGTGAAATTTGCTCGCAACAAAATTAGACACGAGTTTTTGCCGAATCTGGAAAGTGAATGCCCCGGAGCAATCAAACAGCTTTGCCGCATTGCAGAACTTGCCGACAAGGCGTATGAAAAAGTGACGAGGAAATGCGACATACTTTTCGCGACATGCTTGAATAAACGTATGGATTCCCTCCCTTCGGTCGAGAATGACGCGATCCAGGATGACAACGCCCACTCCTCATACCTCAAAGAGAGCGAAGCGACCGACCCCACACCCCATACCACAATCTCGCTGGACAAGAAAAAGCTCAACAGGGTGCTCCGCGCACACGCCGATGCTGACCTTTCGGAGATGTTCCGGTTATGGCTTTCGGAAAAGGGTTTTCGGTTCCCGATTGGATTTTTCTATGGCCCGAAAGAGCCTGCTCATGTGAAAATTCCGGTCCATGCCGTTTACCGCAGGCGTTCCATCGTCAAAATACGCCATACGGTCTGGATTTGCGAGTTCGAGGACGCGCTATCCGCTGCAAAATTTGTATTTTGCGAAAAGAAATAAAAGGATTATAATGAATAAACCTCAAAAGCCAACAGCACCGTTTAAGAACAAGAATTTTATCATCGTTCTCATCATGCTCCTCATGCTTTTCGTCATGTTCCCCATGACCGGGAAAGAATCCAACAAGGATATTACCCGCACCGAATTTTTAGCATTGATGGGAGATTCCACCAAGGTTATCACGGAGCTTACGCTTCAGAAAACTCCTGACGGCGTGATTATCGAGGGCGCTTACGAGATGTCCCCAGATGAAATAGCCATAGCCCAAAAGAACCAGAGCACTCTTGCGAGATTCACACGCGCAAGCAGCGACATGAAACACAAGCATTTCAAAAGCCACATGCTCGAAGTTTCGAACGAACAGATTTCGGCATGGGAAACGTTCAAAGGAGTCAAGGTCAAGGTCATTCACGAATCGACTACTTGGATTGATACGCTCATTGCATTTTTGCCCGCTATTTTGCTGATTGCTTTCTTCTACATCATGATGAGCCGTCAGATGGGCGGTGGCGGTAAGAGCCCGTTCTCGTTTGGCAAGAGCCAGGTGCGTCAGCTGAACTCGCAAAAAAAGACGACGTTCAACGATGTTGCCGGCTGCGACGAAGCGAAGCAGGACTTACAGGAACTCGTCGAATTTTTGAAGGACCCGAAGAAATACGATGCTTTGGGCGGTCGCATTCCAAAGGGTGCGCTCCTTGTTGGCCCTCCGGGCACGGGTAAGACTCTCCTCGCCCGCGCTGTCGCTGGCGAAGCTGGTGTGCCGTTCTTTAGCATGTCCGGTTCGGACTTTGTGGAAATGTTCGTTGGCGTGGGCGCAAGCCGCGTACGTGACTTGTTTGAAACAGGCAAGAAAAACGCTCCGTGCATTTTGTTCATCGACGAAATCGATGCCGTGGGGCGCCAGCGTGGTGCTGGTCTCGGGGGCGGTCACGACGAACGCGAACAGACTTTGAACCAGTTGCTTGTTGAAATGGACGGTTTTACCGCTAACGAAGGCGTGATTTTGATTGCCGCCACGAACCGTCCGGATGTGCTCGACAAGGCACTTTTGCGTCCGGGCCGTTTTGACCGTCAGATTGTGGTGGGGCTCCCCGACCTCAAGGGCCGCGAAGAAATTTTGAAGGTGCACTTGAAAAAACGCAAGGTGCCTCTTGCTCCGGATGTTGACGTGAAGGCTGTTGCCAAGGGAACGCCTGGACTTGCCGGTGCGGACCTCGAAAACTTGGTGAACGAAGCAGCGCTCCTTGCCGCAAGGTTCAACAACAAGAAAGTGACGATGCTCGACTTCGAAGAAGCACGCGACAAACTCAGCATGGGTGCTGAACGCCGCACGCTCCTGATGACTGACGAAGAAAAGCGCCACACCGCCTATCACGAAGCGGGCCACGCCCTCATGACCTTGCTTTGCAAGCATTCGGATCCGCTCCACAAGATTACGATTATCCCGCGCGGACGCGCTCTCGGCGTGACCATGAGTTTGCCCGAACGCGACCAGGTGAGCTACAGCCGCGAATACGCCGAAGAACGCATCATGATTATGATGTCTGGCCGCCTCGCCGAACTCATCTTCTTCAACCACCAGAGCACCGGTGCTTCGAACGATATCCAGCGCGCGACAGAGCTTGCCCGCAAGATGGTCACGGAATGGGGCTTCGACGAAGAAATCGGACCTGTCTGCTACAGCCGCGCCGATGGCGAAGTGTTCCTAGGTCGAGAGATTAGCAAGCCGAAGGAAATGTCCGAAATGATGGCCGAAAAAATCGACAACGCCATCAACGGCCTAATCAAGCGCATGGACGCTGCGGCTCGCAAGCTCCTTGAAGAAAACAAGGACAAACTTATCGACCTCGCCGAAGCGTTGTTTGAATTTGAAGTGCTCGACCGCGAAGAAATCGACAGGGTCATGGCTGGCGAAAAGCTCACCGGAACAAAGAAGAGCCGCCAGTACCAGGCTATGGAAGAACTTGCAAAGAAGCGCGAAGAAGAAAACACTCCACCACCTGATCCGGGTGACCAGCCGCCGGTCGCACCGATTGCCGACGTACAGCCCACCCCCGTCGCAGGTAATGAAACTGCAACAAACTCCGTCAAAGAAACCGAACAACAGTAACCGCCATTATGCTTAGCTCTATTCTTGAATCCACTCGTGCAATCTCTTGGAAAATTGGAAACGACATTATTCCAGCTTCGAGAATGCCGCTTGTCATGGGTATCGTGAACGTTACCCCGGACAGTTTTTTCGATGGAGGCAAGCATAATACCCCCGAAGCCGCTTACGAACATGCGATTTCGCTTGTCGAACAAGGTGCCGTAATTCTCGATATCGGCGGCGAAAGCAGCCGTCCGGGAAGCGTCCCCGTGAGCGAACAAGAAGAAATCGACCGCGTGTGTCCGGTTGTCGAAGCGCTGGCGCAAACGGCAACGATTTCCGAAGATCTGGACAATCCCGGTTTTAGAAAATTCTACATCTCGGTCGATACGGTCAAGGCGAAAGTCGCCGAAGAATGTATGCGCCTTGGAGCGCATATCATCAACGACATTAGCGCCTGCACGATGGACCCGAACATGATCGACACGGTCGCCCGCACCAAGGCAAGCGTGGTGCTGAACCACATGCGCGGAAGCTTTGGCAAAATGCAGCAGGACTTCAAGCCGTACACGAATGTCGTGAGCGAAGTTCAAGAAGAACTTTTGGCGCAAGTACAAAAGCTCTTGGATGCAGGAGTCGAACGTGAACGCATATGCATCGACCCAGGAATCGGTTTCGGGAAAACGGTTCAAGACAACATAGACTTGATGAAGTCCGTTGAGGTTATGCTCAAGGACGGTTACCCCGTCTTGATTGGCACATCGAGAAAGTCCTACATTGGCAAGATGCCGGGGCTCGAAACAAGCGATAGGCTTATCCCGACGGTGACCGCAGGCATTGTAGCCGCCCTCGGCGGTGCAAGCGTTCTCCGCGTGCACGATGTCCGCGAAGCAAAAGAATCACTTTTATATTTGGAGGCTTTGAAGTCCCATGACGCTGTTTAAGTTATTCGGCATCATTGATGTCCGCATGGCTGACATTCTGGACGTTCTCCTCATATCAGTCATTCTGTACTACATCTTTTTGCTGTTCCGCGGAACGCGTGCAGCACAGATGATTTTCGGTGGCTTTTTGCTCATTCTTGCATGGCTCATTGCGCAATGGTGGGAACTCCACACGCTCGTGTGGATGCTCAGTAACCTCGCCACGCTCGGTATTATTGCCATCGTGATTTTGTTCCAGCCCGAAATTCGAAGCGCACTTACCCGAATCGGCCAGAGCGTGAGCAAGGTGGACTTGCGCAACATTCTCTTCCACGCCAGCGGCCTCGATGACATTTCCCAAAAAATTTGCACCGCAGTCCAAGACCTCGCCAAGACAAAAACAGGCGCACTCATCGTGCTCGAAAAACGCGTTGGCCTCAAGAACTACGCCGACACAGGTGAACTCCTGAACGCCCGCATCAGCTCCAGACTTTTACGCGCACTCTTCTTCCCGAACTCCGCTTTGCACGATGGCGCCGTGATCCTCAACTGCAAAGAAATTGTCGCCGCCGGTTGCATTTTGCCGATGCCGACCGGTAACGCCGAAGGTGATGCCGGTTACGGTATGCGCCACCGCGCCGCAAAAGCACTCGCCGCCGAAAGTGACGCCCTCATCATCATCGTCTCCGAAGAAACAGGTAAAATTTCGACCGCTTACAGAAACAACCTGAGACGCGGCCTCACCCCGAAGGAACTCAAGGCGGAAATATTCCGCCACTGGCATGACCTCTTCAACGAAGTCATCGACGAAGAACCAAGTGAAACTGAAAACGAAGCTGTAGAAAATTAAGATCTAGGAAAGTTATGGCAAACAACACCAATACCCCCAATAACTCTGCAAAAAAACAAAACAAGAAAAACGGGAAACGCAATCTCGTCATCTTGATTTTAATGTTCCTTTTACTTGTCTGCTTGTTCGTTGTACAATGCCAACTCAACAAGGTGAAGCAACAAGCTCTTGAAGAACAAAAGCTTGCGGAACTCGCATTGCGCCAAAAAGAAATTCTCGACAGTCTCCGTGCAGAACAAGCTAAAGCCGACAGTTTGAAAGCTCTCAAAGACGCCCGAATCGCAGACAGTTTACGCCTTGCCGATAGCCTCCGCCTTGCAGATTCACTCGCCAACTTGCCAAAAACGCCGGCAATCAACAAGGATAGCCTCAAGCATGTGCGCGACAGCATCCGAGCCGAAAGAAAGGCCCGCAGGGATAGCATTGACGCCTTAGCAAAAATCGAAAAAGCAAAGCAGGATTCTTTGAACAAATTGCGCGCAGCCGATAGCCTCCGCAATTCAGATAAAGTTCCGCCTACCGCCGAAATCACACCACCCGCCGGTCGCTACTACTCCCCCATCAAGCTCAAAGTCAAGTGCGACGAGATCAAGTGCAAGACATTCGTCTCTATCGGCGATACGCTCAAACCACAAGACGCAAGTAAGGGCATCGAATACAACAAGACGGGTTCCGTATTCTTCTTTGCTGAAGATTCCGTCGGTAACCGCAGCGCTTGGGAAGAAGCCAAATACGACATGGCTAGCGATAACGTCTGTGGCAAAAACGCCTACCCCGTCCCAGTCGGCGGAAAAACAGTTTGCGTTGATGCCTACGAATACCCGAACCAGCCGGATGCATCGCCCAAGGACATGGTAAGCCAAGAAGAAGCCGCTCGCATTTGCAAGAACGAAGGCAAACACCTTTGCACAATCGAAGAATGGCAAGCCGCCTGCCGTGGCAAAGACGGATTCAAGTACTCTTACGGCAATAGCTACAAGCAAAGCAAATGCAACACCAACACCAAATCGGCCAAAAGAAGCGGCCGCAAAACGCAGTGCCGCAGTTGGTGGGGCATGAACGATATGAATGGCAACCTTTGGGAATGGACAAGCTCTACAAGCAAGCAGCATCCGGATAAGTTCCTGGTTGCTGGTGGCGCATGGAACACCAACAACGAAAGTAGCTGCTCCGAAAGCAAATTCAGCTTCTACCCGCAAAATCAGTACCCGAGCGTTGGTTTCAGGTGCTGTAAATAGAGTTTGTTAAAACATCGTTACACAGATTCACTAACCCAATCTTGCAAAATAATCTAATTTAAAGACATGAAAACAAAACTTATTCTCTCCGCACTTCTTTTTTCGACGTTTACATTCTTCGGATGCGACAATGAACAGCCCAATTACACGGGTTACTGGAAAGGCGAAGCCGATATGATTTTTGAAGTTTTCACTGAAAACAATATCGACTACACCATCAGAAATGTGAACGGCGACCTTACTGCTAAATACGAAGACAACGCACTCCGTGGCAAGAACTCCCTTAACATGGATATCTTGATGCGAGTCAAAGGCGACTCCGCCTACTATGAATTTGGTGAAGACGAATCCGGCAAGATTGTCACGGGTTACATGAGAATCTCTAAGGACGAATACGACAAGATTTTCAAGGCCCAGTCCGAAGCCAGAAATAGCTATAACTAAGCACTGAATCGCTGGATAAATGCAGCGCGGGATGCCCGCGACTGTAAAGCAAGAAGCCCCGGTTTAAAAGCTGGGGTTTCTCGTTTTTCTCGTCATAAAAAATAGTCACAAGCCACCCCTAAGAGGGGTGGCTTGCTTTGCCCCTAGAAGGGGCTGTTACTGCCAGCGCCTTAATGACGCTGGCTTTCTCTTCGTTCAAGCC
>NZ_CACZDK010000031.1 GCF_902779965.1 Fibrobacter succinogenes
CGGCTACAACATGGGTGACTACTTCAAGCACTGGATCGAAATCGGCAAGAAGTCCACTGAAGACAAGCTTCCGAAGATCTTCTACGTGAACTGGTTCCGTAAGGATGCCAACAACGAAAAGCTTCCGGGTGGCTTCATGTGGCCGGGTTACGGCGACAACAGCCGCGTGCTCGCATGGATCTTCGACCGCTGCAACGGTGTTGACAATGCTAAGGAAACTCCGATCGGTTACATGCCGAAGGACGGCGCCATCAATACTGAAGGCCTCGCTGACTACTATAAGGAAACTCTCCCGGAAATCACGAAGGTTGACGTTGAAGGCTGGAAGAAGGAACTCGCTGACGTTAAGGAAAATCACTATCCGAAGTTCGGCAAGCACCTCCCGAAGGAACTCTCCGAAATCATCGACATGATCCAGGATCGTTTGAACAAAGCTTAATAAGGCGAGTGAAGCGGGAACAAACTTGTTTGTTCCCATTTCCGAGCCGATAGGCTTGCGCTCGTAGAGCGCAACGCATAATGTTCAAAGCGGCCTAGAGTTGCGAACTTAAATGCCCTTGCGATGAAAGTCGCAAGGGTGTTTTTGTATAAAGTTATTGTTTAACGATCAAATTTAGTTGGCGTTGTACTTGCGGCTCGCATGAACGCCCATAATACTAGTACGTAGAGAATCTGTTGTCGATGTATCTGCGATAAACTTTGTTGTTATGTCCAAAGTATCACCACGCCCATATTGGTCCACATATGCGAGTTTCCAAGAAATGGTCGTGTCGCGATATGATTTCATAGATCCATTGAAAAATTGATAGGTTACCCGACGAACTTTTTCAGGAAGTCTACGGACGATGCTTCTAGGATAATCACTTTTAGGAGTGTATTGTACATTGGCTGCACTAACACTGCATTCTCCTGAGCGACTTATTGCTTCATAACCAAAGGGGACGGAGTTTCGGTCTTCAAAAGAAAAACCTTCAGGTAGACCGATGGGTTCAAGGTCATAATTGGAGGTGAATTCAAAAAATTGAGCGCATGCGTAGCCGTATAGAGTCGATAAAACTTTTTGTACGGTATCCCGATTGAATTTTGGAATTTTTGCAATGGGGATGTAATTGACAAGCGCGTTTTCACCGAAGTTTATGTTCTTGTAAGTTGTGTCGTAAATGGTGTCTTTATAGCTTGGACATTTTATACGTTTGTTGTTGGCATCACGGCAAATTTTTACCGTATAACATCCGACGCAAGTTTCGTGGTAACAGCTAAAACTGGTATCTTTTATGTTGCAATCCGATTCGTCCCATTGCGTTGTATCGCCCTTAAAATTGAGCGCTCGGTACATCTTCACGTTTTTGTGTAGCGTGCTATCAGCAATCGAAGCGTAATCTTCGAGGGGAATTTTTTTTGTGGGCTTTGTGCTATTGTTGCCGATTTTGTCACTTGTACACGCCAAAAGACAAAATGTTAAGCTAATTAGCGATACAGCCGTGAATTTACAAGACAACTTCATTTCGTTATTTACAATTAGACGGCTCGATGGCATCATAACAATCCCCATCGTAAAAGCCGGACAATCTTATTCTTAACGAATCAGAATCGTTCATTTCGAATTTAGTTGTTATGTCAAAAGTATCCGCACGGCGGTATTGGTCTGTGTACACCAACTTCCAAGAAATTGTCGTATCTTGGAATGTTGTAAGAGTACCATTGAAAAATTGAAGAGTATTGTCGTCAAGTTCTTCGGGAAGAGATCTTCTATAGACAACAGAATAATGAGGATTCATGGTGTACTGAATACGGGCGCCTTGAACGGAGCATTTCTCTTGACCAGAATCATCCATATCAACGTACGCATCATACCCAAACATCACATCATCTTCATTCTTCCATGAAAATCCCGGAAGCCCAATAACCTTAAGATTATAATTGGATCTAAGTTCAAAGATTTGAGAGCAACGCTCGCCAGAGAGCTTGGAAAGAGCTTTTGCAACAGCTTCTCTATCGAATTCAGGAATCTCAGCAACCGGAGTGTAGTGGACTAGCGCGTTTTTTCCAAAGTTTATATCCGTATAGGTTGTATCGTAAATGGTATCTCTGTAACCGGAACGTTTTTTAGACGGATTTTCGTCATCAAAGATACTGTCCCAAATATCGTCTCTTACTCCGTATGAATAATCGTACCGATCAAAATGGTCACAGGAAAAAGTAGAATCTTTAATTTCGCAATCAGACGGTTCCCAAACGGTTGTATCTTTGTTGAAATTAAGGGCTCTATACCGCTGCACATCTACGTGAAGAGTGCTATCTATAAAGAAATACTCGTCTTCTTCGCTGCTGGAGCTGGGGAGACTACTTTCGCTTGTAGCGTCATTTACGTGATGACCATCAGCACAAGACATTAAAGAATATGTCAAACAAAACACACCAAGAGCAACCAATTGACGAGCATTTTTCATTATAAATCCTCCTTCTCTTATAAAGAAAAAGCCTCATTTGGATAAAATATACAAAATGATACATCATATCAACAGGAATACTTTTATATTTTATCGCAAGTGTATTATATAGGAGATTACCAAGGAGGGTTTTATGAAACTGTTACGCGAAATCATTGGATACGTGCTTGGCGGAGTGCTTTTTGTAGGGTTAATTCCAACGCTGATGTGGCTTGCCTCGGGAATGCCGGATTTGTTGCCAATTGACGCCGCTCGGGGAGTGATCGCTGCTGTGGTAATGCTTGCTGGGCTTGCTTTGAGCGTTTGGACGATCATTTACATGAAACGCCGCGGGAAAGGCAATCCGATGGATGCTTTTGGTCACGAAGTCGCACCACGCACCAGCCACCTGATGACTGACGGTCCGTACCGCCTAAACAGAAACCCGATGCTTACGGGCACGTTCGTTTATCTTATTGGTGCGTTGGTATGGCTGTGGCGTTGGCAGGCCTTGCTTGTATTTGCCGTTTTCGTTGCAATCATGATGGTGCAAGTCTTTAGCGAAGAACGCCGACTCCGCCGCGACTTTGGTAAAGAATACGAAGAATTCTGCAAAATCCGCAGAAGATTTTAAATGTTGTTCTGTAAAAACTGTTAGAACCTTTTATACGCCTTTTTGTTTTTTCAATAAGAAAACTCCTCGGCCGTTTAAAACCGAGGAGCTTTTTTGTGTGTGGCTAATTTATTTTAGAATAACGTTCTTGGCGCTAACCATGCCGTTCTGCTTGACGGAAACCACATAGAATCCGTTCGGCACATTTGCGGAGTTCCAATGAATTTGATGAACGCCCGGTTTGAGGTTGTTTTCTGCAATCTTGGCGACAACGGAGCCGTGGATATCCACAACGGAAACTTCCACATTGCCCTGAGACTGGAGCTCAACAGCCACCGTAGAACGGTTGATGCCCTTTAATGTAGCTGGTACGGGCTTGTTCACGACAACCATGTTGTCTGCAGAAATCGGCTTGCTGGCAATTTCTGTTTCTGCACTCTTCAACAGGCTGCCGCCATTCCACTTGACGACATGGTAAGTGGTGTTGGTCGTTCCGCTCATGATGACTTTTGCACGGTTCTGCATTGTTGTGGACATGCTGTACCAAGTCCAATAGTTTTCATTGTTGGTATCTTCATCATCGAACAATATTTCGCTATGAAGAATGGATCCAGAAGCATAGCTTGCAAAAATGCCAAAGTTGGAGCTGAATGGATACACTATATTCGAAGATAGGTCTCTAGGCACTAGGCAGTATTCGATATTGGCGTTATCGGTGACGACGTTTGGCCAGTACGAACCGGAGGCGTAATTGTGGTTGTCATGGTCTTCGGTATCGTGATGACGTTTGAAATTGTATGTTCCGATAGGGCAATTGTCGTCAAGTTTTAAAACGGCGTAATCATACGGAACTCTTGGCGGATTGGGCGAAATGTAGGAACAGTATGTGAACTTGAGTCCGCCATCCTTTATTTCGATACCCTTCGGGCTCTTGTTCCCGCTAACAATTTTTGTTCTATTCTCATGGTCTTCTGCGTCTAGTCTTATGGTGACATCGACTTTACCGCTTGGGCAAAGCGATCCTGAATTGGCCGGCACAAGAATACCAATTCTGGAGCTGTTGCCTGGATGTCTACCGTATATTACTTGTCCGCTAGCGTTTTCGACTACGATGTCTCCAAATCTTGCTCTCCATGGATACGGTTCCCAGCATCTGCTGGTGCTGTTGTTGCGCGTCTTGACGGTGAAAAACCTTGTTACTGACGCTGGAAAATAGCTGTTTGCAGGAATGGTGCTGTTGGCGAAGTCCATTACCACACGATATATGTGGTTACCGGTTTTTTGGACACGCATGTTTGTTGCTGCTGTCGCGTATTCTTCGAGATCATACAGCGGATTAAGATCGTAATTCGAGAAGTAGGCATAGATTTTAAAACCTTTGCCTATGGTGCTTCCTGAGTTGTACAACCTGAAGGATGGCGAGTAGGTACATCCGTATGTTGTTGAATTTCCGTCGATACTAATAGCCGCGAATGTCATAGACGCGGTTAAAAGAACCAATTGAAATAATTTTTTCATTTTGGTTTGTCCCCTGTTTATAATGTGATTTAATAAACGTACTATGCTGGTGACAGTACGTAAGGATTTAAATCGTAAATCCTCTAGGTTGTAATATAATTGTAATAAAATTCATGTATAAAATGTAAATAATATTTTTCAACGAAAGGCTGAAACTCTGTGTTTTCAGAATCAGAAAACTTATTTGTATTTTCTTTTGTATAAAACCCTTGTTTTAAGTGATCTTTTGTTGTATTTCCCAAGACGATTTATTTGAAATTTTACTTTAGATGATATGGATTAACCCAAATGGGTTATTGTTTGTGGTGTAGTATTTAAATAATTTTGCCGTAACATTTGGATTTAAAACAACATTTATATCATGAGGACAAAATGGAAGAAAATGTAAATTCGTTGGCATCGACTGCTTTTACACGAGTCAAGAATCATTATGAAGCGAATCGTAGCAATATTGGCAAAAATAGAAACAGATCTTCAGAATATGGTATTGCTAATTGTTGTTGTAAGTATGCGCATACTCCCGATATTAATTCTGTTTGGTCTCAGGTTAACTACAAGTTTTTAGAAAAACCGTATGATTATGATGATGCTAATGATGCAAACGGTCATTTGTACGTTCATCCGAATCTTTGGGAAAATGGGGCCAGCAACCATTTATCAGGTGTATTTGAAGTTGTACCGGACAGGATATATCAGATTCGTGGCTATGATATGTCCAACATTACATTTGTAATGAGTAATCCACTTTCAATTCATCCTAGTATGTCTCCTTTTTCTTATCGACATTTATATCCACGTTGGATCGTTTTTGACACTTTGATGAGCAATGAATGTACTGCCGCGGCGATGTCTCTTTTTGATAATTTTTTAAGAATAAAGTATGCGACTAAATTTATGGGTTATTTCCTAAAAGGAAGGATTGCGGGAATGATTATCAGTCATTCGCATATCGACCACTATGGCGGAATGGAAAAAGTTGCAGAATACTTTGTTAAAGATGGGGATGGAAAAATTGGCGGAAAAACCGAAGATGGTGTAGAAATAGTCAATAATCGCTTTATCATAGCTCCTGCCGGTTTTTATGACCATGCTGTTAGTGAAAACGTCTATTTGGGCAATGCTATGGGTAGACGAGCTTCTTATCAGTATGGAAGTTTTATTAAACCACAAAACGAAAAAGATGTTAGTGGTGAAATAAGCATCGGCATTGGGCAAGGACAGTCTACCGGGAAACCTTCCGCAGTGGGTAGGCCGACATTGGAAATTTCGGAAAATACCACACTGAAACTTGACGAAATTGAAGTTGATTTCCAGTTGACTCCGGGGACAGAAGCGCCTGCCGAAATGAACAATTACATCCCGTATTATAAAGCTTTATGGCTCGCCGAAAACTGTTCCGGAACATTGCACAACCTTTACACTCTTCGCGGTGCAGAAATTCGCGATGCAAAGGCTTGGTCGCATTTCTTGATGGAAACTGCTGTTAAATATGGTGATGTTGCTGATGTTATTTTCCAGAGCCATAACTGGCCGCATTGGGGTGAAAATACAACTCAAAAGGATGGAGAACAAAAGGTTCCTACAGTTAATATACGCAATTTTATTATTGAAACTGCTGCCATTTACAAGTACATTCACGACCAGACGCTGCTTTATATGAATATGGGCTACAAGATGAACGAAGTAGCGGACATGCTTGTTTTGCCGAGAAAAATGCAGAAAAACTGGACGCTCAAGCCATTTTATGGAACGCCCGTACACAATGCCAAGGCCGTGTACCAGAAATATCTTGGCTGGTACGATGCTAATCCGATTCACCTTCAGGAGCTTCCGCCAGAACAATTGGCTAAAGAAATGCTTCGCTATGTGAAAGCCGGAAACAATAAAAAAATGTTTGAAATGATATCTGAAGACATTGCTTCTGGAAATTATTGGACTGCGGCCTACATGGCGCATCAGATGGTTCTTGCGGGCGAAAATAGTGATGATATTGACGATGCAAAAAAATTGTGCGCCACTGCATTGCGACAACTCGGTTACCAGAGCGAATCGGGAACATGGCGAAATGCTTACCTGAGTGCCGCATATGAACTTACCCACGATAAGGTTCGGTCAACACAAGATAATAAATCTGATCAGTTGGCTCAAATGCCGCCCGAGACGCTTCTTGATTATATTTCCATTTTCTTCGATGGTGAAAGAGCTGCATCTAAGATTGATTATGATGTATGTTTCAATGTCTTTTCTCTGGATGAAAAACAAAAAATTATTAATCAAACGTATTTTGTATTTGTTGTCAAAAATGGTGCGATACTGTATTATGAAATTACAGAGGAAGACTACAAAAAGCAAAATAGAACAAAATTTATGGTTGAATTTAACGAGCTCAAAAGCGTTGCCGTTGGTTCATATCAAAAGGATTATTTAAGCCAAGTGAATGATTCATGTCGAGAAAAATATACATTCCTTAGCGACATTTCCAATGCTGTAATTGTTGTTTCTAACAAGGATCGCTTTAAATATTTCGATATTATTGGCAGACACGATAGCAATGTGCAAAATGAAAATGGCGATATTGTCGATTTGAAGACCGAAGTGCTTGGTTGTATTAATTTGCTTGAAAAATATGTTAGAAAGTTCGAGAATGAAAAATCTGTACTTGTCCTTTCTAACGAAGATAACGAAAGCTGGAATAATTATTACAATCTGTTAAAAATACAAACTCTTGTTACGCTTGATGGTGATTTCTTTATTCCAGGTGACGAAACCATGGGAATCGGAAATGACGGCAAGTTCATGCCGTACGAATTGTATTATACTTTGTACACGCTTTATAGATACTTGTATCGAAGCTATCTAAAAAATGACTTTGGCTATAAAGGGACTGATGATTCATTTACTAAGTTGAAACAAAGTATTGTTTTGCTCGAAACCTATGTTGCCGATTACTATCTTTGCGATTCTAATTACAGCGTTGAATTTGATTTAGGGGATTCTTTAGCATGGCGTTATCTAAACAATGTTTCCGATGAATCGTCAACACTTGTATCGTTTAATGTTGCTGATTTCTTCAAGGAATTATACACGCGCTACAATAAGCTTTCGGAAAACATTAGGTACTAAAAACCGTTCAATAATTGATGAATAGACCGTAATTATTTTTGCAACGGTCTTTAAAAAAATCTCCGTAGCACAAGTGCTACGGAGATTTTTGTTGTTTGGGGGATATAGTCCAAATATAGTTATTCAGTATCATTATAAAATTGATTTTTACTTCACTAAATGATACAACTGTGTCAAGTGTAATTGTTGTCTAATGACGTATTAATTTTTTGGGAAAAGCCCACAATAAAAACAAAAAACGCTTGCTACAAAAAATGTTGCAATACAAAAGTTGTAAGACAATGGATGTGCATCCTTATGAATAATTTCTCCTCGAATAACAATGCGTTTATCCATTAGACTTGCAATCATAAAAAGGAGTATAGAAACACCTCCTATGAAAGATCTAAAATCTATACATGGATCTCCGTTTCTCGTGTATGGGAAAAATATTGGAATAAGTAAAATAAATCCAAGTAGTTTAAGAATAAAAGATTTTGGATGAGGCGTTTTTTGATATTCCGTTTCTAGCTTGTCATTTAATTTAGAATCTGTTAAAAGACAATTGGGATTATCGCAAAGTTCTTTAATTCTCTTTTCAACTATTTTCACACGTTCTGGTGAATCGTCTGCTTTGAAAGGATCATCTCGAATTAAACTGAGAATGTCATACAATTCCTCAAGCGGGAGCTGACGAATTTTTGCTTCGTAATCTTTGAGATATTCCTGCGAGAACGGCATGATGCTAATGTACAAAAATTTGTCTAGGATATTCTATAGCTTGGTGAATATAACAAAACCTCGCGGGGGAGTTTCTGCGAGGCGATTTTGAAAAAGCGATTGTTTACTTGAACACGGCTGTAATCGTTTGGCCTGCGCTCACTTGTACCAGTCGCGGGTTTTCGGTGGATCCGTCGGACCAGCCCGTGAATACGGTTCCGGAGCTTGCGATTGCGGTCAGCAGCAGTTCGTTATTGCTGAAGAATTTGCATTGATAATTGTTGCTTGGGAGTTTCATCCCGTCAACTAACACGGAGCCGTTTCCGCTTGCGCCAATCGTTACAGAAACTTCGTTTTCGAGGTCGAAGCGTTCGACCATTTCTTTTTTGATGGTTTCGCTGCGGTTCTTGGCGTAAGCAATCAATCTGTTTCCGTTCGGATCCCACTTGAAGTTGCTTTGGTTACGTGGCCATCTCTTTTCGTCGCGCTGCTGTTCCGAAGAGGGGATGGTTGCCATCATGGATTGCACGGTCTTTTGCACCTTTTCGTAAGTCAAGTAGCTATTGAGAAGGATGCAGGCGTTGTTGATGAAAAGCCGTTTGAAGTCGGGATTTTCAAGGAGCTTGCTCAGCATG
Organism: Fibrobacter succinogenes; assembly: GCF_902779965.1. NCBI lineage: Bacteria > Pseudomonadati > Fibrobacterota > Fibrobacteria > Fibrobacterales > Fibrobacteraceae > Fibrobacter > Fibrobacter succinogenes. Next base: position 9,018 of record NZ_CACZDK010000031.1, read on the forward strand.
GTGCCCGGGCCTGCGCTGGCGCCTCCGCCACCGAAGCCTCCGAAACCGCCCCACATACCGCCTTGATTGCCTCCCTGGCTATTGGATTTTGCACCGAGTACCCAGTCGAACATGTTCTGATTATCGACGTCAAAGCCGCTGATGCCCGGCGAGAATCCAAATCCGTGGTCGGTATCGAATGCGACGAATTTGAACGGGTGACCGTTTCCGCCCCAAGCGCGAACGTTGTTTGTAGGCCAGTCGCCATTGTGGAAATACATTTCGGCGAACATGTATTGCGCAAAACTGTTGACGTTGATTTTTGATTTTATTTGTTCGTATTTTGTGTTGTTGTCGCCCGCAAAATTGCCGCCGCTAATTTCATTGTATAGTTGCTGGTATTCTGAAGTCGAGGCGCCATTAGTGCCACTCGCTTCTAGGGTTGTTCCCGCAATTTTAACCATGTTGATGGACTTGGAATCGATGCCATAATTTGTCTCAACAAAGTTTCTGTTCAAGCGTTCGCGCAAGTCGTGGATGCCGAAGTATTCACCGTTGTAGAACACAACTACTTGGCGGCTGCGTTGGTAATCTACATCGGTGCCTTCCATAAGGGCGGTCATCATGGCATCGCCAACATAGTCGCACCAGAATCGGTTCCCGTTGTTGCGCAAGTTGAATGACTTGATTTTTTTTGCTTCTGGGCGAGTCTTGAACAATGAATATTTGAGGACCTTGTCGCCGTAATTATCGTTATCCATCTTGATAGCGACACTCTTCTTGGGCTTGTAGCGGCTCCAGTTTCCGATGATGGAAATGCCGGCGTCGATTTCCCAGGCTTTGCTCTTGGAAGAACTTCCGTTTTCGAAGTATTCCACGTGAGCGGGGAGTTCATCGTCTTTCCAGAAGTTAGCGCCCTTGCAGGGTTCCGTGCATTTTGGGTTGTTGTCGTCGGTTACGTTTCCGCCTCCGCCCATGTTGCCCCAGTTGCCCATGCCGCCGCCGATACCGCTGTTGATATTGCCTGTAGCGTAGAGACCGTCTGTGGAGTCGAACATGTCGTGATGATTTACGGTGATGGCTATGACTGGCATCGAAACGCTTTCGTTGATGAAGTACGTTTGTGTCGTGGTATCCATTGCCTGACCGTTTACAAATTCAGAACAACGTATAACCGTGTTCTCGGTAAGTGTTTTTGCTGTTGTTATTTGATCGGATTGTGCTGTTGGGAAGGAACCGTCAAATGTGCAACGGATTTCACCACCTTTTTGCGGAGAGAGCGGATTTATGGTGAGACTCGAATAGAATCCCGCTGCCGGGAGGAAACTGTCCTTGGGCTTGTGATTGTCATCGTAATCTTTTAGCCCGCTAGAAGATGAACCTGCAATTTTTGCAGAAGAACTGCTTGCTATTGTGGCGTTGGAAATAGCATAGGAGCTAGAAGAATATGTTGGGGGGAGTTGGGCTGGTGTTGAACTGCTTGCAGGTGCAACTGCAGAACTTGAAATTGGAGCTGCAGAGGACGAACTTTTTATGGGATCTTCGCTAGAATTGTTCGATGGTGGTACTTGCGAGGATTCGCTGGAGCGTGCTACGGATGGAGATGAAACATCAACAGAAGTTGATGGATTAGAATTAGAAGATTTATTTTGTTCGATAGACGAAGATGATTCTTCGCTGATTGCGGATGAATCATTAAACGGAGCCGCTGCATTATCGTCGGTGCAGCCGCAAAAATAAGTACTCGCGAAAACGAGACCCCAAACTACGAGTTTTTTCTGCATATCTCATTCCTTGAAAAACTCTAAACCCACACGTATATCCATAATATATAGTGGTTTTTAATACGTTTGATTGTATTTATTGAAAATTTTATTTAAGCGTTGTGAAAATTGTGATATTTGCTAAAACGGTTGAAACGAAAATGCACAAAAAGTGCTCCGCGCTTACGGAACACTTTCAAAAATGTGACGGTTGCTGTGAGCGCTGGAATTGCGCGCTTTAGCAGAAAAAGTCTTTCCAGATCTGATTGCCGAGTTCGTTCAGTCGAATTTGGACTTTTTCAATTTGCTCATGGAGTCCGTGTTCGATGATTTCTTCGATGGTCGTGAACGAGATGTCGGAACGCAGCTTTCCCAAGAGGCGTATGGATTCCGCATTGCTCTTGATGGGGAATGCGATGTTCTTTAGACATAGTTCCGCTTTTTCCAGGCAGTAGCGCAGGGAGCGCGGAAAGTCCTCGGAAAGCAACAGAAATTCCGCGACGTTATGCGGTGTCACGTCGGAATTGCGACGGTGAAACATCTCGTAAGCGCCAACGCTCTTAAGAACGGCGTTCCACTGCACGGTATCGAGTGCCATGCCCACCATGCTCACGTCTGGGAGCAAGATATAGTACTTGACATCTAGAATTCGCGAAGTCTGGTCGGCTCGTTCGAGCAGTGTTCCAAGGTGCGTAAAGTTCCACGCCACATCGTGGCTCATTGTGCCTTGAATAATGCCTGCTGTGAGCTGGCTGAATTCCTTTACGCTACTGTAAAATGCATGCGGCGCGGCCAAAACCTGTTTGGGCATTTCAGGGTCGCTCAACTTTAGGTAGAACTGGTTGATAGCAATCCACAGCTCCGAAGAAATCCTTTCGCGCACACAACGGGCATTCTCACGCGCAGCTGCCACGCACGAAATAATGCTGCTCGGGTTTTCTTTGTCGAAAGTCAAAAATGTCAGGGCGTTTTCGAACGAGGCGTGAGCGTATTTCTTGAAGAAATCGTCGGCATTACCCGCAATTTGGATGACCGGTTCCCAGGGGCGCACCTCGCCGGGCAAGTCCAGTTGGAGTTGGAGGTTCACGTCGATACTGCGCGCCACGTTTTCGGCACGTTCTATGTAACGGGCAAGCCAATAAATGGAATTTGCGACTCTACTTAACATATTACACTTCCTACTTCTAACTTCCTACTTCCTACTGTTTACTGCTGTTGCTGTTGTTGTTCCATCCATAGCTTGGCCTGGCCAAGTTCCGGAGCCTTTTCGTTTTCGGCAATGACCCAAGTATCCTTACAGCCACCGCCCTGCGAGCTGTTCACCACGATAGAGCCTTTGCGGAGCGCCACACGCGTAAGGCCGCCGGGAAGAATGTAGGTCTCGCGACCCTGCACAATGTAGGGGCGTAAATCCACATGGCGTCCTTCGAAACCTCCATTCACGATGCAGGGCACTCGGCTGAGCGAAATCATGGGCTGCGCAATGTAGTTACGCGGGTTTGCTATAATCTTGCTCTTGAACGCTTCGCATTCTTCCTTCGTCGATTTGGGCCCGACGAGCATGCCATAGCCGCCAGATTCGCTTGCCGCCTTGACAACCATGTTTTCGATGTGGTCCAACACATGCTTCATATGCTTCGGGTTTTCGCACACGAAAGTCGGCACGTTCGGAATGATGGCCTCTTGACCCAAGTAGTACTTGATAATCTGCGGCACGTAAGTGTAAATCGCCTTGTCGTCGGCGACACCGCAACCAGGAGCGTTTGCGAGTGCAACGTTCCCTGCCTTGTACGCTTCGATCAGTCCGGGCACGCCGAGGCATGAATCCGGGCGGAACACCTTCGGATCCAAGAATTCGTCATCGACGCGACGGTAAATCACGTGAACCTGCTTGAGTCCGCGCGTGGTGCGGGCGTAAACCTTTTTGTCTTGCACGACAAGGTCATCGCCAGTCACCAAGTCTACGCCCATCTGCTGTGCGAGATAGGAATGTTCGTAGTAGGCTGAATTGTAGATGCCGGGCGAAAGCACGACAACCTTGGGAGAAGCAATGGGTTCGGCCAAATATTCTAGCGCTTTGCGCAGGCGGGTGCAGTACTCGTCCACCGGGCGAATAGAGCAGTTGGAGAATACCTGCGGAAAGGTTCTCTTTAAAATTTGGCGGTTCTGCAACACGTACGAAACCCCACTTGGGCAACGCATGTTGTCTTCAAGCACGTAGAACGTGCCATCGGTATCGCGCACAAGGTCGGTTCCGGTGATGTGTGCCCAAATTCCCTTGGGCGGCACAAAGCCTTCCATCTGCGCTCTGTACGCGGTGCAAGTGTTGATGAGGCTTTCGGGCACAATCTTGTCGCGCAGAATCTTGCGGTCGTTGTAAATGTCCGTCAAAAAGCAATTCAACGCATCGGTACGCTGTTTCAGGCCCGCTTCAAGGTGCTTCCAGTCAGAAGCGCTTACAATGCGGGGAATCACATCGAAGGGGATGATCTTGTCCTTGCCATCCTTGTTGCCGTAAACAGCGAAAGTAATGCCGTTGTCGTAAAAAGCCGATTCTGCAATTTTCTGGCGGCGTTGCAGTTCTCCTTCGGGAAGCTCGTTGATTTTAGTAAACAACGGCTCTGCGACCGGGCGGGGTGTCCCGTCGGGTAAGCAAAGCTCGTCGTAAAAGCCTTCGGTATCGTAGTTTCCAAATTGCATGTTTTGTTTCCTTATGCTTTTATGTGTTAGTTTATTCGCCCTTCGGACTTCTAGTAACTAGTAACTGTTACGAAGCAACCTCAGTAATTCGTCGTATCCACATTCACGGACACTTTCAAGGTGTGCTCACCGCCTCCGGTAATGACGCCTTTTAGCGGGCTCACATCGCCGAAGTCTCGACCCCAAGCGAGCACGATGTGCTCATCGCCTCCGAGTACGTTGTTCGTCGGGTCGAGTTCTACCCAGCCGTGGCCGGGAACGTAGGAGCTCACCCAAGCGTGGGTTGCATCGGCGCCGACGAGCTTGGGCTGGCCTTCGCACGGGTGCGTGTGCAAGTATCCACTCACGTAACGGCAGGGGAGGTGCAGCGACCGCAAGCAGCCAATCATCAAGTGCGCAAAATCCTGACAAACTCCTTTTCGCCCGCGCAAGATTTCTTGCGGCTGCGCTCCGATTCTTGTTGCGCCTGGCGTGTATTTGCAATCCGTGTAGATTCGGGTCATCAGTTCGTAAGCGGCATCAAAAATCGGACGGTTCGGCTCAAAACTTTCGAGAGCGTAATTACGGACGGATTCCTCGAACTTTGCGAAAGGGGAGGCGTAGGCGTACATCGCGGCGTCCAGCGTCTCGGCGCTTGTCGGGCGTTCCAAGAGCTTTGCCACCTGTTCCCATGGCATGGTATCGCTTGGGTTGGGCGGCTCTTCGGCTTGCACATCGACAATCCCTGTCGTCTTGAATCGAAAGTGCTTGTGTTCTTGCTCGATGCTGAACGCCAAAACCTTGTTCCCGTAAATGTCGAGCCGCTCTTGCTGTATCGTTGGATTCGGGTCCACTTCGATGCTGTGGCTAAGCCATTTCTGCCGGCTGACGCTTCGCGGGAGCATGTGCGCCAAATGATTGCTGAAAAGAACGGGAAGGTTGTAATCGTAAACCGTTTCGTGATCGATTTGGTAAATAGGCACTTTAAACCTCCGACATTTTTGTGGTTGTAGCGTGAATGACGCCTGTGCGTGGAGCGTGGCTTAAGTAGAGCCTAGTGACGATTTCGGAAATCCGTTCGATAGAGCTTATCTGTACATCAAGTAGTTTTATGAGGTTCTCCCTATTGTTGTTTTCAGTTTCTGCTAGTAGTTCAATGTTTGCCAAGCGGAGTTCGGCAAGCACTCGCATCAGTTCGCGGTCTAGTGGCGAGAAGGTCGCTTCGCTTTGGTTGTTGCCGGGCAAATGCTTTGACGCTTTCCGCAGTTTTGCCACCTGGTAGGCGACGCTTCGCGGGTTCGATTCGTCGGAGAGCAGCAAGTCAATTACGGGCACAACCTGCAAACGGCCTCCATAGCGGCGGTGGTAAGTCATGAGACCGTCGCCAATTTCTAGCACGGCCTGCAACAATCGCAAGTTCGTCATTTCATCGGTGGGAGCCGTAGAAAGTAGACTCTTGATGAGTTGCAAGGTGCGGATGGCGCTTTCAATTTCTCGACCGAGTTCCAAAAAGCGCCATTCGTGGCCGCGCGTCATGGAATCCGCTGCAAGTCCGGCCACAGCGGCACTGTCCGAAAGAACAGCTTTCAAGTACGGCAACAGTGCCGCCGCACCTGGCCCTGCGGGCATTTCTGCAATGCCAAAGCCGTTCAGGTAAAGCCACAAGTCTTCCGAAATGCGGTCTCGCAACTGCATCCCGAGATCGCGAATCTCCGTCAGCACACATTGCATTCCGTCCTTGTTGTCTTTGCGCAAGACAAAATAACGGAGCGCGTTTTCCGGGTCTTGCGGAAGTCTTGATTGCGACTCGTCCGAGAGTCCCGCTTTCAAGATCCACGGCAGTTCCGGCATGTCCATCCACGATTCGTCCGAAAGCCTGACTGCAATGCCTCTAGCGATACGCGCCATCATGTTCGAAGCAGAAAGGTCACGCCCCAGCCTGAACAAGTTTTCGGCAGCACGGCTTGGCAAGTTTCCGCTCGCTCTCGAAGGCGTAATCGCTTGGCCCGCGGGAGCGAGTAGCGAAAAGTTTGCCACGGGACTTTCCGAAAGCACCCAAATGTCCTTTTCTCCAATGCCGTTGCCCATAATTCCAAGCCCGCCTGGCATGACTGCCGTTTCGGTTTTCGTGTTGACGGCGAAGAATCGCATCAGCGAAACGGCTTGCGTAAACTCAGGGCTGCTTGATTTTTCATTGGAGCTTAGCCTTGCTTCGCTTCGCTTTGTCGGCGAAGAATCGCGGTAAGCGTAAACGGTTGCGACATCCATTGCTTTTTCTGCAATCCATTGTTCCGGCGCTTCTTCTACAGCCTGCATCAAGGCGAGTTGCGCTGTTGACGTCATCGCTGAATAGAATTTTGACTCTGTTGCTTTGGAACTTTCTGCATCGCGGAAAGCTTTCTTGAAAATCCATTTATCCGATTCTGCAAAAACGCGTTTTGCGTCTTCTTCGTTTCCGAGCCAAACTGTTTCCACATCGCGTAACAACAGCTCTTCGCCAAGCAACTCCCGGCAAATTTCTGGCAAGAACGGCTTGAACATGGGAGATTCCAGAACACCTGTTCCCAAGAAATTTGCAATCGCAACATTGCCTGCGCGGACCGTGCTGATCAAGCCCACAGCGCCTTCGCCACTATCGACGCGAAGCTCTAGCGGGTCGCACATTCCGTCTTCAACTCTGCGGAAAATGGTTCCAATTTTTTTTAGTCCCATAAGAGTCTTCATGTACACCTGCAAATTGCGAACGGCAAGGTCGTCGTTTTCAACAAGCGGAATACCCAAGTAGCGCGCAATCACGGCATCTTCGGCGCGCCGCGGGTTATCGGGCCCCGAGGCGAGTAACACGACTTTGTCTGATTCTCCTTGCGTGTGAATGTCCTTGTGCATTTCGTTCAGACCGTCCATCAATTTCTTGAAAAAGACGGCTAGTCGTTCTGTGCGCATACTGCGAAAAAGTTCCGGGAAAGCGCGGCTTACGCCAATGCGGTTTTCGAGCGCACGGCCCAAACCTTCAGGGACTTGCAAATGGTCTGCCACCGCTACGAACGATCCGTCTTTCAGGCGGACAACGTCTGTAGCCGTTAAATTCACGAAAATTCCTCCGGGCGGTTGAACCTTCCAAACGACCTGTAAAAAGTCAGGGTTTGCAAACAAGAGTGCGGCGGGCAACTTGCCCTTTTTCCAAAGGCTTTGTTCTCCATAAATGTCTTTTGCTAACGCGTTGAAAAGTCGTGCTCTTTGCGCTACGCCTGCTTCTAGCGTTTTCCATTCATCGCTCGAAATCACCAACGGAATCGGGTCAGTACTTTTGTGGCTACCGCTCGTGCTCGACGAAAGATCGTTCTCGTCAAGAACATTGTGCAGACGCCTGCAGCGGTGCTCGAATTCCACCTTCGACAAAGCCGAAATGGATTTCATAAAAGTGTCTTCAGTCTCTACGTATTTCATATTCTGGTAAATCGCAAAAAATGTGCCAAGCCATTTATACGTGGTTTTTGCATGATTTTATTACAAATTTTGTTTCTTTTACAATTTTTGAATGTAATAATATGGGCTAATTTTTCGTTTTTTAGCTCAATTACCTTGCTTTATCCCAAAATTTCCACGAAAAAGAGGGCTTTTTTTATGGATTGAACTTTTGGCATGAATTTTGCATAGCTCTCGCGGAGACATTTAAAATTATGAACACTGCTGAAGTTTTGATCAAGTCCTTAGAAAGTGAGGGCGTCAAGTACATTTTTGGAATCCCCGGTGAAGAAACCTTGGAACTGATGGAAGCGATTAAAAAATCCTCCATCAAGTTCATTACGGTCCGTCATGAACAGGGGGCTGCTTTTATGGCCGATGTCTATGGCCGTTTAACAGGGAAGGCTGGCGTTTGCCTTTCGACGCTCGGGCCCGGCGCTACAAACCTTGTGACAGGCGTTGCCGATGCGAACTCCGACGGTGCGCCGCTTATAGCCCTTACAGGCCAGGTGGGCACGGAACGTATGCATTTGACGAGTCACCAGTATTTGGATCTGGTAAAAATGTTTACACCGATTACCAAGCGCAGTAAACAAGTCGTCCGCCCGGATACGGTGAACGAAATTGTCCGTATTGCGTTCAAGTACGCTGAAATGGAAAAGCCCGGTGCATGCCATATCGACTTGCCCTGCAACATTGCCGCAATGGAAGTCGAGGGCGAAGTTGCCCAAACGCCGTTAAAGCATCATCGCGAAAACACCGTGTATGCAAGCACCGATGCAATTCTTGCCGCGGGCGGCGTCTTTGCGTCTGCCAAGAATCCGGTGATTCTTGTGGGCCATTCTGCAGTGCGAAACCACGCATCCGAGGCTTTGAGCGCATTTGCGTATTCGTCGAAGATTCCCGTGGTGTGTACCATGATGGCTAAGGGCGTGGTCTCTAGCGACAATAAGTATTTCATGGGTTGCATTGGCATGCCGCAAAGGGATTTTCCGAACATCGTTATGGAAAAGGCGGACCTTGTGATAGCTGTGGGTTATGACGTCGTGGAATACGCCCCCGCAAAGTGGAATCCGAATGGTGACAAGAAAATAATTCACATCGACGAAACGCCGAACCATGTGAACAAATTCTATCAACCCGAAGAAGAAATCATTGGCGATATTTCGGCATCCTTGGATGCGCTCGGCAGCGTTTGCCCAAACACGTGGGAACCGGAATGGGCTTTGCAGATCCGCCAAATGATGATCGCGGACCATACACGCTATGATCATGATACGACATTCCCGCCTTCGCCGCAGAAAGTGCTCCATGACATTCGACTCGTCATGGATGAAGACGACATCTTGATTTCGGACGTGGGTGCCCATAAAATGTGGATTGCAAGGCAATACAATTGCTATCATCCGAACACTTGCATCATCTCTAACGGCTTTGCAACCATGGGAATTGCGGTGCCCGGCGCCATTGCCGCAAAGCTCTTGAATCCGAAAAAGAAAGTCTTGGCAGTTACCGGTGATGGCGGCTTTATGATGAACAGCCAGGAATTGGAAACCGCATTCCGCGAACACATCCCGTTTGTGACGCTTATCTTTACTGACGGAGGCTATGGCCTTATTCGGTGGAAACAAGAGGAACGTTACGGAGATAGTTTCTCGGTCGATTTTACGAACCCGGATTTTGTGAAGTATGCGGAATCCATGCACTTGAAAGGATACCGTGTCGAACGCACCGAAGATTTACCTCGCATATTGCGCGATGCTTTCCGCCAGGATGTGCCTAGCATCATCGAATGCCCGGTGGATTACTCCGCGAACACTGAGCTTACGGAATATTTGAAAAATCTAAACGTATAAGGAATCTTATGGGATACATCAATAGCCTATTTACGGGACAATCGGAATCATTCGGTGTTGCCGTATCCGAATCTTCCCGTTTTCTTTCCGTTGATAACATTTCGGGACATCCCGCCGTTTACCGCCATTTGAAACCCTGCGGTAATGTTGAAGAACATAAACAGCAGAAACAGAACTTGTAAAAGACTCCTCCACTCCATATAAAGAAAGAACCGTCAGCTTTGTGCTGATGGTTCTTTTCTGTAATGAAAGATGATTTACGATTAGGAATGATTTTTTTATACAAAGATATATTTTTCTTATTTTTCTTGTTTGAATAATTTACTTTGAACAAAAAATATGCTTTAGGGTTTATTTAAATGAATTTTGTGTAAAAATATTTTTTTAGTAAACTTTATTTGATTTCTCACTTTCTTTGTTGTATATTACTTTGTGATTTTAATAAGGTGGAAAAATATGATATACCCAGTTCCTTACACATGGTTTATTTCTGGCAAAATTACTTATCTTAATGGAAAGCCCTTTACAACTGGAATAATAAAGGCTTTTAACGTTTGTAATGGAACGTTGATTCGCCTTGGCGAATCTGGTATCAGCAATGATGGCTCGTATAAAATTACTTATTCTAGTGCTAATTTCCAGAACGGTAATCCTTCTATTCATCACCCTAATGTGAAAATGCAGGTGATTGATTATCAAGGAAATGTGATTTGGGAATCGAAAAAGATTATGGCGTTCGAAAGTGAACAGACGTTTTCTTTTATAATTGACAAAGAACAAGATGATGATTCTGGACAACAAGGGTTGGATAATCCAGATGGAGATAATCCTCCTCCTCCAGAAATGTGGATTGTTAAGGGAACTGTAAAATACGATACAGGACTTTCTTTAGAATCTGGCGTTGTAAAGGCTTTTGATTATAAGGACTATCAAAATTACTACTTAAACAGTGCGATTCTTAAAGCTGATGGATCTTTTGAAATTTTCTATACAAAAGATTCTTTTCAAAGAGGTGATTTAAGTCGAAAAACTCCGAATTTGGTTCTTTGTATATATGATTTAAAGGGAAATTTACTGCTGAATTTCAATGTGAATAATCCTCCTGCGATGGAGGAATGTGTTTCCATTGTAATACCTCATGAAGTTCCTGAGACAAATGATAATTATGCTGTTTATGGACGGGTCGTGAATAAATCTGGCCGACCTTTGAAAAATGTCTTTGTGAAAGCTTTTTGCTTAGATTTTTTGGATGAAAAAAATGTTCATGCTTTTAAATATTATTCCTTGAATTTAAAGCCTGAAGTAACGGATGAAAATGGTTATTATAAAATTAAGTATTCTCCGTCATGTTTGCCCCGTGATATACAAGAGCCAAGTCCTCTAAATCCAAAGGATAAAGTATCTCTTTTTGCTGAATTTTATTTGAAGGAAAATAAAAACTCTGAAGATTCGGAAGAAAATGAAAATATTCAAATTCCAAGTGACCATTCTCCAGAATGGAATTTCTCAAATTTGGTTCTTGATGCTTCTCGTTGTCAAGAAATTAACTTTACAATAGATTTTTTATCGTCTTCAACATCTTCTAAGTTTGATAACTTAGAGAGTGCTTTAAAATTTTATCTTTCGGCTGTAAAAAATGAGCCTCTTTATGATAAAAATAAGAATCCAGTTGGTTTATGGGAAGATAAAATACGGTTTTTCATTGATTCTTCGTTTAAAAATGTTCTTCCTGGTTTTAGAGAAAACCTAAATCAGGAGGATGTTGTTTCGTACTTTAAAGCTTATGAACTTGTTTATCATATTCAGCGCTTGCATCCCGACTGGGTGCCTTTAGATAAGTTGTTTTTCTATGCGTCTTGTTTCTTTGCTTTAGGTAAAAAAGGTATAGATAGCATTGCAAAAATTCAATCTGCCCAAAAACATGTAATTCAAGATTGTTTATTAGAAGCGGTAACGCGGTCTCAAATTTCATCTAGAACAAATATTTCTGAATTTGTCACTTTTTGGGAAAATCTTCAGGGAAAAACGGAACTTTTAAACGAAGAAAAAGTCAATTTAGATACGTTCGATATTTTGTCTCTATCGAAAGATACAAAGACACTGCCTGGGCAAGGGTTGTATAAAGGTAAGTCGGTTGGTGATGAACGTGAAGTTAAAAACCTGCTAGAGCAATTTTACGATTCAGAAGCTGATGTTGAGTCCTTTTTAGAAGATATAAAGCCTTCTGAAGCGAATTCATCTTTGAATGAAAAGGAGTATTCTCGACTAAAGCTGGTGTTTGATTTGAAAAATTTCTTCGAGGATTTTTCCGACGGAATTCAGCAAACGTATCTTACTATTATTGATGTTGTTAATAAACGCAAAGATAACCAAAATCAATCGGATGACCAAGAGCCTGAAGAACCTTCATTAAAGGTTTTGCTTGACTTTACAGAAGAACAATGGGATAATCTTGTTGGTTATATTTCTTTAAGCTATCAGGAAAAAAGTGGGGAATCGAAACTTGCTTTGCCTGTGACATTCCCGGGAACAACGGCTGCGGAACAGAAATCTTTGTATAAGATAAAATTGCAAAAATTGATTACATCGTGGTTCCCGCAAGATGCTCTTCTTTTGAAATTTGCAAAATATGATGTTCCTAAAAATCCTCAGGAATGTGATTTAGTTCTTTTAAAATGTGAAAAAATAGCAGAATTGTTGCAGAGCGCTGGCTGGAAGGATTTCTTATTTGACAAGCTCACTTTAGATGAATTTCTTGAAGAAAAAAAGTTAAATCTGAATGAGCAAGATAAAGGATTTGTGAAGGATGCTTTTGTTTCAAAAGAAGACATAAAGACAATACAGCGTTTGTATAGACTGACGACGGATTATGATTCTATTGTCCATTTGCTCAGAAAAGGCTTTACATCGGCATATCAAATTGCTCAGAATTCAGAAGAAGAATTTGTTGCAGAACATCATGTTGGACTAGGAACAATGGAAAATGCGAAGCAGATATATTGTTTGGCTTCGCAGTACACGTCCGAAGTTTCTTTACAAATGGCGAAATATTATGGTTCCCTTACAGAACAAGGCGATTCTATACCTTCTGTTTCGAGAGGCTTTTTGGAATCGCAATCTAATAATTCGAATAGAAATGTAAAGAGCAATGTGGCTCCGTCTAGAATTGAACAGCCTATTATCGCAAATTGGAAAAACTTATTTGGTGTATTAAACCGAAATGCTGCTTTGAAAGGACAATCTGTTTTAAGCCCGTCGGCTTATCTTATGGATCTGTTGGATTTTTTGAAAGGTGACGGATTTAAGATTTTAAAAGAACGTCGTCCTGATATTTTGAATCTTGAATTGACTAAGGAAAATGCCGAAACTTCATTGCCAACGATTGATATTGTTGTGGAATTGCTTGAATTTTTGGCTGCAGGAAAACCGTTAGAGGAACTTAATTATAATACAGATTCTAAAAAAGGCGATGCAGAATTACGCGCTGAACCTACATTTGCCGGTAAGTTAGATAGTGCTTATGCGAAGTTGATGGATGCAGTTTATCCTATGGATGTGTCGAGAAACTTCCATGCAGAAAAGATGACTGCTTTGTTGAAAAATGTTTCTCTTTCTGTGAATGATTTAATCCAGGCTCAAAAGAATCCTGACAAAAAGTATCACTATACCACGTTAAGATTGTCTCCGACATTAATCAAAACTCTGCAATTGCCGGAAACAGAAGAAAAATCGGATATAGAAGTTTGGGAATTGTGGGGGCTTGACAAAACTAATAAAGAAGTACTTTGCCCTGACAAGGCAACTGTTGTTTCTGGCTCATGGGATGAAGTTCTTTCAAATGTGTCTATTTTCTTGAGCCGTTCTGGCTTGACCATGAAAGAATTTCAAGAAATATTGTCATTTGCTCCGTTTGAAGGTTGTAGAGCGACGCTTTCTCGTGTAAGCAATACATTCCAGCTGGGTGATATAAACGCATTCCGCATAACATATATGTCGGAAGAATCGTTTGAATTGTTTGCTCGTAAAATTTCTCGATTTGTGCGTTTAAGACGCTTGTTGGGATGGAATATTGAGGATGTTGCGTTTGTTTTCGATTTAAGCTTGGAAAATATTGATCGTGTTGCTCACTTGAAAACTCTTACCTCTGCTTCTGTTCGGGAAATAATGGCTTGGGCGTATGATATGTCTATAGACCATTTCTCTAGCGTATTCCCCAACATCCCTGAGATGACCGGAATAGAGGATGCTGATAGTTTAAAGTGTAAACTTCTTGAAATAGCCTCTGTTTCTTTGGGCATAAGCCAAGCAGATTTATCATATGCTTTAGAATTTGAAAAGGAAGCTTTCTCTAGCGATTTAAATGAAGACTCTTTCAAGAATAATTTAAAGATGCTGTATCGAATTTCCACATTTGCGAAGCGGCTTGGAATTTCTGTGCAGAAATTTGAATTGTTAAGATTCCTTTTGAATGAGAAAACTGCTGCAAAATGGAAATTGGAGGATTGTTTAAAGTGTTTCTTGGTGGTTAAAGAAGTTCTGGATTCTCCTTTGGATGTCGATAGCCTTATTTATTTGGCAATGCCACTTTCTCCTTCTACAAAGAACAAGGCAAAATCGCTTGTAAATGCTTTGGACGATTCCTTGTCAAAACTTTGGGAATCTACTAGAGCTGATAAGTTAGAGGAAATAGCACGTGATTATCCTGATATAGATGCAACGGAAGATTCAACGGTAATATTCTATGAATTTGTTAGAAAAGAAATAATGTCCTTTGTCAAATCTTGCATATGGTGCTCTGATCCTACAGGTGTCTATGCTCTGTTAGAGAAGATTCATGATGCAAATCAAGTGGAATCGGTTGAAAATGATGACCTTGAAACGGTAAAGACGTGGTTGCTTAGCGTTTTGGGTGACAGTTATGCTTCTGAAATTGATGGTTTGTTTACGGATATAAGTTTTGATGACCATCTATGGGCTAAAAATGTTCTCTGTATTTTGGCTTATGTAACTGCTGCCAAAAATGAAATTTTGGAAAAATTGACATCGGAATTTGGTCTTGAACGTAAAATCTGTGAAAAAATCCTGTGTATTTACACAGAATCTGACGAACATGTAATTGAGCAGACTTCTTCAGCAACATTTTTTGTTGATTGGCTTGCTATTCCGTTTGACAAAAAATCGGAGGACGCAATTGAAGCATATGCGTTGTTATCTAAATTGGCGTTAATCTATAGCTATACGAAGATGCTTGATTTTACGGACATCTTTGGCCATGAATCTATTTATTGGTCTAATAGGTCATTCCCTCTGAATGCTCTTGGGTTTGTTGGAGAAGAATGGGATTGGAATAATTATCCTGTTAAGGAAAATTTGTTTGTTGGTGTAAAACATTTGTCCAGAACTCTCCGCAAATTGAACTGCTGTTTTAATGTTTCCAAGTGTTTTGGTTCGACATGGGTTTATGACAAACTTTCTTCTGAATTTCTTATGGAAAAATGGAATATAAACAATCGTCAATTGAGAGAGATTGTTGGTGAAAATATTCCGACATTGGATAAACCCAAAAAATGGAGACAGCTTTGCAATTATTGGAAGGTTTATAAGAAAGCTCCCATTGATATGGAAACTTTACAAATTTTGATTGCAGATGATTCGCTCAAATCTAGCTGTATTGAAGAATATCGAGTTGCTGTTGAAAAATTGAATGAATCGTTGAAAAATAAACAATCACCGCATGATTGGCAATCGTTCATTACTCCGGTAAGCGATGCCTTGCGCAAATCAAGAAGGGATGCTCTTGTAAGTTATATTTGCTTTAATTCGCAGAAAAAAAATAATGCTCAAAAGTTTTTCGATGCTAATGATATCTATTCGTACTACTTAATAGATGTTGAAATGGAACCTGACATGAGCGTCTCAAGGACGCGACAGGCTCTGAATTCTATTCAGCAGTTTGTTAGTCGAGTTGAATTGGGCTTAGAGGGCTCTTTCATTCTGAATGAAGATCAACGTAGAAATTGGGAGTGGATGCGGAATTATCGCGTATGGGAGGCCAATCGTAAGGTGTTCTTATATGCGGAAAATTGGATTGAATCCGATTTAAGAGATGACAAAAGTCCGTTCTTCAAGGAACTTGAAGATGAAATTCGCCAAGTAGGTGATGATCCTAAAGCGATGCACACTGCTTTAGGGAATTATCTTGAGAAAATATATGAAACGTCTGGCGTTGAAATTCTTGGAGCCTGCAAAGAGGATGGTGGTGGTGATGGTATCCTATATACGCTTCACGTAATTGGTAGAACAAGAGGCGAACCGCACCATTATTTCATTCGTAAATATAGGGCAAAGGCTCTATATTCTGGAGAATGGGAACCATGGGAAAGTTTGAATTTGGATATTAATGCCGAAGTTGTTGTTCCTGTTTTGATGAATCAAAGGCTCTATATTATGTGGCCTACGTTCATTATTAGTAAAAAAGAGAATGGAACTGAATCTTCAGGTTCTATGGATGTAATAAGCCATGTTGAAATTCGTATGAACTGGTCTTATTATACTGGTAATAAGTGGAGCTCTATAAAAACGACTAAGAATGCTCTTTTTGACTTGTATGAAAAAGAACGGGATATTTTCTTAGAGGATGGCGAAAAAATAGATTATCGCTACCATTTCCAGGCAGAATCTGGTTCTTCTGAATATGTGCAAGTTAATGTTTTCCGGTCTTATTATAAAGATTTATCGAAAGAAATTAAAACGTCTTTCGAAGTGGTTGATGGCACAATATTGGAGAAAAAGAAAGTCGAAGTTATTCGTGACTATAATCAGCAATATATTCAGGAAACCGGATCTATTCAAATATGGATTGATGGAAGGGATGACGCATATCTTGCTTCGACTGTTACTCCAAGGGATGTTAAAGAATTTCCACCGAATAAATGCTATTTGGAAAGAAACTGTTGGGTAGAAACAGATCAACATATTTGTGGGTATGATGGACTTTCGTTCTCTGATGGAAAACAAATCTTACAAAATACGCCCGGATCTTTCCGTGTATTGCCGATAAATTTTGCGTTCTATTCGGGTGATGATTTGCCGTTCTTCTATATGGATAGCCAGCATTCCTTCCTTGTCCATAAAGTTCCCGGTGTAAATTCGACTGAGTATCAGTTTGATTTGATTTCTCATCCTCTCGTTGCTGAATTTTATAAGAGATACCGTGATGGTGGAAATGAACAGCTTTTTAAGAGAGAAACTCAAGCGTTGCCTGTTTCGGATAGCTATTACTATTCGTATTCTTATTACAACTATTACTTTAGTGTTTATTTAGGTTATTACATTGCTGGTGACTGGGAAGCTTGGGATTTAGGACAGTCTTTATTCTCTCTCAACTACAAACCTTCTGCGAAGCTGATTGCGCGTCCGTATCCAATGCCGATGATTGATTTCTCGTTTGGAACATCCAACGCCATTTATAACTGGGAACTTTTTTTCCATGTTCCTATGCTTCTTGCTGAGAAAATGTTCCAAGAACAAAATTACGAAGAGGCTCTAAAGTGGTATAGGATGGTTTTTGATCCTAGACTAGATTTGAGTGATTATGAAATTACAAGACGTTGGTCAAGAAGTTTGCCTAAGGGATCTAGGTTCTGGAGATTCCTTCCGTTCTTTGCGAACCGGAATGCAGATGACTCTATTTTGGAAACTATCAGTAAACCCACTAAATACGATTTGCTTCCGAATGTAATTACTCTTCAAAGCCTTGTCGATAAGTGGAAACGGGATCCTTTCAATCCACATCTGATTGCTCGTTATCGTATGGCTGCATATCAAAAGTATGTTGTCATGAAGTACTTGGATAACTTGATTGCATGGGCTGACGAATTGTTTACGCAGGATACGATGGAAAGTGTCAACGAGGCTATTCAGTTGTATATCCTTGCTGCGGAAGTTCTTGGCCCTCGAAATATCGAGGCCTCGGATTGCTATGAAGTCAAAAAAATGAGTGTAACAGACTTTCTTAAAAAGAAGGAAGGAGCTATTGCAAATGTTTACGTGGATATTGAGGATTCTCTGGTAACAACTAGAGTTGAAGAACGTAAAACAAAACAAGGCTCGCTCAGTGAAAAAAACAAAACATTGACGAACATTTTCTCGTCAGTATTCTATTTCAGTATTCCGAGAAACGATAAACTTCTTGCATATTGGGATACTGTCGCTGATAGGCTTTATAAAATACGCAATAGCTTGAATATCGATGGCGTAAAGAGAACTTTGGCGCTTTATGAACCGCCTATTGATCCCGCTTTGCTTGTAAAGGCAAAGGCCGCCGGCGTGTCGATTGCTGATGCTTTATCCGAAAGTTCTGCTCCACTTCCTTTGTATAGATTCCAAGTGATGCTCCAGAAGGCTATTGATGTGACCCATGAATTGCAGTCGCTTTCGGGTGCGTTCTTGTCGGCGTTGGAGAAAAATGATTCAGAGGCTCTTTCCTTGATGCGGACTAGCCATGAGCAGGAAATTCTTACCTTGTCTAGAACAATTAAGGATTTTCAGGTCAAGGATCTTAATGCTCAGTTGGAGTCTTTGGTAATAAATAGGGATGCAACTGACATACGATATAATTTTTACAAGAATATCAAGGATATTTCTGACAAAGAAAATGAAGCCTTGGTATTGCAAAATAAAGCAATTCAATCTGATAATGTTGCTTTGAATTACAGTATTTCCGCTTCTGTGATGGCGGCGGTTCCTGATTTGTTTATTGGTGGAATAATAAATGCGTTTGGCGGACCTGAAGTTTCTTCGAATACTTCGGGTGGGGAAAAATTATCTTCAGCTTTGAGCCATATTGCATCCTCAAAACAGATTGCTGCAGGAATTATTCGAAATCAGGCAAATCAGATTCAAACCATGGCTGGTTATGAACGTCGATTCGAAGAATGGAAACTACAGGAAAAACTTGCTGAAAAGGAACTGGCTAATCTTGACAAGCAGATAATTGCCATGAAAATTAGGATTGACATGGCGGAAAAAGAAATTTCGAATTTAGAACGTCAGATTGAGCAAATGGATGAAGTCTATGAGTTCATGACAGAACGATTTACCAATCAGGATCTCTATTCGTGGATGGTGACTCAGCTTGGTCAACTTCATTCGTCCTTCTTTAAAATGGCTCTAAAACTTGCAAAACGTGCCGAAATGTGTTATCGGTTTGAGTTGGGCTTAAAGGATTCCGATACTGATTTTATCAAGAGTGATTATTGGGATGGACTTCGCAAGGGCCTTCTAGCAGGGGACCGCCTATTATTTGCACTCAGAACTATGGAGTCCTCGTATTTGGAGAAAAATAAGCGAGAATTGGAAATTAATCGAGCTGTGCCGCTTTCCCTTATCGATGCTGAAGCTTTGATAAAACTTCAAACAGAGGGGTCGTGTGATTTTGATTTGCCGGAAGCGCTTTTTGACTTGGATTTCCCAGGACAGACATTCCGTCGTATTCGTGGAGTACAAATGGAAATCCATTGCAATGCTTCCGCTGGGATGGGTGTCAATGCTAAGTTAAGCATGACGAGTAATAGAATACGCATAAAGCCTATTGCTGAAAGCTATGATGACGCCAACGATTATTTGCTTAGTCGTATAGGAATTACGACTATTGCGACAAGTCAGGCGGAAGCTTATGCAGGTGTGTTTAATTTTGATTTCCGCGATGAACGATATCTCCCGTTTGAAGGTGCTGGAGTTGGATCTTCGTGGAGACTGGAATTACCGGCAGATTACCATCAGTTTGATTACGAATCGATTTCGGATGTCATTTTACGTGTGAGCTATACGGCAAGAAATGGTGCTGTACCAAAAGATAAATTGAAAGATTTCATTGCAAAAGATTGGGGCGTGAAATCTTCGGCTATACGTCTCAGTGTGATTGATTCTGGGGCGTTAGAACGGTTGCGCAACGGGGAAGAGATTTCTATAAATTTTGTAAAGGAACATTTCCCGGCCATTGCAAGGAATGGTGGTGTTCTTAAGGGATTGTCTGTTTATGGTCGATTCAAGAATGGTTCTGATGCAAAGATGACCTTCTCCTCAAATGATGTTACTATTGACAACGTTGAGATTGACGCTTCACAAAAGTCCGTTACTTTGTGGAAAGATGCTTCTTGTCGTATCGATGCTGGATATAGTATTTCCATCAAACCAGATGATAATTCTACACAAACTGGTATTGACAACTTGATTTTTGTTCATGAATACACGCTTGGGAATATAAATTAAAAGGAGGCTTAGTAATGGAAAAGAAAATTCTTTTTTGGCCGGATGTATATAAAGAACAAGGGCACTGGCTTCCGACTTTTGTCTGGGCTAAGGAACTTATTAATAGAGGGTATCAAGTCTCTTACATGGGAATTCAGGATTGTAAATCTCTTGTTGAATCGTTTAATAAAGATATACAATACCATGAAATTTTTGAGAAGTTATACCCTTTGGGATATACGGACCAAAGCCACACAACTCCTGAAGGTCGTTGGAAACCTGAACATGTATTAAGAATATTAGATGGTGAATTGAATCATATTTTTACAGGAGTAGATAGGCCTGACGTGTTGGTTTCTGGATATTTTACATCATTGGAAAGTTTGATTATTCATCGTAAATATAATGTTAAGGTTATTATTTCTACGACATATTTAAGACATCCGGAAAATGATCCTGCGATGCGAGCCGTCCAAAATTTGACTGCTTATCCAGATGCTGTAAAAAAAAGGATTCTTACATTTAAACAAAAGGAATATTCTTGGCCGCCCCATATTTTAAGAAGGGAGCTTTCTATTGATGAATTTGTAAAGCCGTTAACAAGTTTTAAAGAATTGATTCCGTGCCCTAGAGAATTTGACTATCAACATTATGAGCATGGCGATTTAGTTCACTATGTAGAACCGTGTATAACGCCTTGCCTAAAAGATAGGACCAATGATGCCTCTTTAGGCGATAAAGCTGAAGACGTTAAAGGTTATTGGGACTCTTTTGTAGATGAACATACAAAAATTATTTTTGCAACGGCAGGTTCGCAGATTCTTGATTACGGCAAAAAAGCGGAACACATGTTCGATGAACTTATCAAGATGATGGATGCTCCGCAAATGAAAGATTGTCATCTACTTCTTTCTGTTGGGGAAAAATTGTTGCGTACAAGAGATTGGAGTAAAATAAATAATAAAAATGTAACTGTAAAAGGTTGGGTCCCTCAACGCAAGATTTTATCTTCAGGAAACGTTCATTGTGCCTTTATTCATGGAGGCTTGGCGACAATCAAGGAATGTATTTATTATGGTGTACCCTTTGTCATTGCGCCCATGGGAAAAGATCAATTAGATAATGCTCTTCGTTTACGTGAAAACGGTATTGACAACATGCTAGATGTTGAAACGAGTATAACGGATTGTTATTTATACTATATGAATAAGGTAACAACTGATTTTCGTATAAAGAAAAATATGGGAAGATTGTATAATATATTCCAAGATTCAGAAAATAAGCTTGAAGGTGTGAGTATAATCGAGTCTGAGGCTGATTCTTCAAATTGATAAGGTGTGGGTGGTATAGCGTATGGCGGAAAAGCAAAAAGGTAACGAGTCAAAGGAAACTCAAAATAAGTCTTGGCTCCTTAGCGGTCCCGTGCTGAGCACGGGCCGTGGTGGTGGCGCTTTGCGCGGGACGAAGGGCGAGTTCAACTGCGACGCCCATACCGGTAGCGCTAAGCTTTCCATACCGCTGCCGTTCACACCCGACAGGGAAGGGGTCGTTCCGCCCGTGTCGCTGTCGTACGATTCCGGGAATGGAAACGGGGCGTTCGGCCTCGGCTGGAATCTGGGCTGCCCGCGTATAGAGCGTTCCACTTCGCGCAGGCTCCCGCTGTACATGGATTCCGAAGACTCGGATGTGTTTACGCTCTCCGGCGCCGACTTGGTCTGCATCGCCGAGGAAAAACGCGGAACGACAACGGTACGCCATTACCGCCTGCAATCCGAATCGCAGTTCTCCCGCATCGAATTCAGGAAGGAAGCAAGTGGTGAAACAAGCTTCTGCGTGTTCGGATCTGACGGGAGCCAGTCCACATATGGCGACTCTGCGGAATCGCGCATCGAAGACCCGCAATATCCCGGGCATGTGTTTGCCTACCTGATCAGTCGCAGCGAGGACGCGCTCGGCAACGTCGTGCGCTACCGCTACTGCGGGGACGGCGCGAACCGCCACTTGGAACAGGTGCTTTATGGGAATAAGGCTTCCCGTACTATAAGTTCGTCGCCAGACGATTTCCATCTTGGCCTTGTGTTCGCGTATGCGGAACGCGATGATGTCTATGTAAATCGCAAGCCCGGATTCGAGGTGCGTTGCGGTCTCAGGTGCGAATCTGCTACGCTCTATCACGGCTTCGGCTCTGCTTCACTCTTTTCCGACGGGAATAAGGTCCGGTCGCTTTCATTCGAGTACGTTGCCGGATGCGGCGGAATCTCGCTTCTGGAGAAGGTCGTGGAGAGCGGGCACCGTGTACTGGCCGACGGTTCTTCCGCTTCGGAAAGCTTGCCCCCCATGTCGTTCTCGTATTTCCCATTCGTACTCGGCAAGGAATGGTGCGAATTCGACAGTAGCTCGGTGAGCGATATTCCCGGCGGCTTCACGTCCGCCGAATGGATCGACCTCTACGGCGAGGGCATCGCCGGCCTGCTCATGGACTGCGGTGGCAAATGGTACTTTAAGCACAATCTGGGGAACGGCCGCCTGTCTTCCGCTTCGGAAGTGGGCGACAGACCCGTACCGGGTGCCGCATTTGGCCTTGTGGATATCGAAGGCAATGGCGTCATGGCGATGGTCGAGAACAAGGGCGCGAATGCCGGCGCTTCTTCTTTGGACGAGTCCGGGAAGTTTGGACTGCGAAAGAAGTTCGGTAGTGTCCCGTGGATTGACTGGGAACGTCCAAACATAAAGTTCATGGATCTTGACGGCGACGGACGCAGCGAAATCGTCGTTGCCGAAAATGACAGGATACGCGTGTATCTCTCCGGCGGCGTGAAGGGCTACGGGAACGCCATCTACAGGTATTTTACCGAGCCGGGCGAAAAACCCGTGCTTGTTTCGCAGTCTCCCGACGAGGCGGTGTTCGCCGCCGACATGACGGGCGACGGTCTCGCCGATCTTGTGCGTGTCCGGTTCTCGGATGTCTGTTACTGGCCGAACTTTGGCCATGGGCGCTTTGGTTCGGCAATTTATATGGACAACGCGCCTGTTTTGGGCGGCTATAAGAATTTCAATCCCGCGAACCTGATCGTTGCGGACATTGATGGTTCAGGGACCACGGACCTGCTATACCGTGAGGGCGATCGTATCCATATCTACCGCAACTGTCTCGGGAAATCGTTCGAGTTCGTCGATACGATTTCGCTTCCTGGCAAGGGCGGGACGGTGAAATCTGCGGATGTTCTTGGAAAAGGGCTTTCTACCATCGTGTTCGGCTCCCCGCTATTTGCGGACGCGTCCGCATCGCCGCGGTACCTGCCAGTGCAGGGCGGGCGTACCAACGTCATGTCCGGCTACTCGAACGGAACGGGTGCGCAAGTCGATATTGAATACACGCCGAGTACGGCCTACTATCTTGAGGACAAACTATCTGGGAACCCGTGGACTACGAAGTTGCCGTACGTCGTTCAGTGCGTCTCCAAGGTCGTGTCGAGGGACCTCGTCACGGGCTGGGAGCGGACCGAGACCTACGCCTACCGCGACGGCTACCACGACCCGGATTTCCGCGAGTTCAGGGGCTTCGGTTCCGTGGTGCTGCGCGAGCACGAGTGCGGCATCGACCCGGAAACCGACCAGGACATACGCGAGACAAGGACGGATTTTTATTTAGGCAAATCGTCGGAAATGCCCACATTGGATTGCGCCCAGGCGATGACTACCCGCCAGTGGCAGGAAGGCTGCCGCTCGTTCCAGGGGATGCCGAAAAGCCGCAAGATTCTTTCTGTCAACAGGGACGGGACGGAAATCAAGGAATTTTCCACGACATCGTGGACCTACCGGGCAAAATTTGTCATGGAAGCCCGCTTGCCGGGCGATCGATTCCGCAACGGTTCCTGCTGGCAGTGCATCCAGGAATCCGAGACGGCCTCGTTCCGGGAATCTGCCGACGACACGCCGCGTACGAACGCCTCGTTTACGCTGAATACGGATGCGTACGGGAGGCCACTCCTCTCGGCCTCGGTCTGGTACGGTCGCGGAGGCTCGAAGCCGGACGGCCTGCCCGATGTCGTGTGGAACGAACAGAAGAAGAACTTTGTGACCTTCACCGAGACTGGCTATACCCAGGATTCCGTGCATTCTTCGGGCAAGTTCCGCATGGGCCTCTTGAAAAAAACTATCTCTTATGAAGTGAAAGGATTCAGTGCTTCCAACCTGGACAATCCGCAAAAGTTGAGGGAACTGTTCGCAGACGCGAGCAGGGCTCGTGACGTCCTGACCCGGGAAGATGTCGTCTTTTACGACGACGCCCTTTCCGCACCCCGTGCCGACGACACGTGCGGCCTCGCGGGGACCGTCTACGAGCGCTACGGGCTCGCCTTCGAGTCGCAGACCCTATCCACGATATACGGGAACTCCGTGGACGCGAGCGACATGGCCGCGGCGGGGTATGTCCTCCGCGATGGCGACTGGTACTGCAAATCGGGCAGGAACGTCTATGCGCAGGATGCCGCGTTGAACTTCTATCGGCCCTGCGGGATCGAGGACGCATTCGGGAACCGCACTTCTGTCGTCTACGACGCGCATTCATGGCTCGTGGAGTCCGTCACGGACGCCGTAGGGAACACGGTCTCTGCCGACAACGACTACCGTTACATGTCCCCGCGGACGGTGACGGACGCGAACGGCAACAGGACCGCGGTGGACTGGACACCCCTCGGCCTCGTCTCGAAGGTCGCCCTGATGGGCAAGACGGGGCAGTCGGAGGGCGATACGCTCGACAGCCCAACCGAAGAGTTTATATACGATTTCGACTGCTTCGGGACGTCGTCGACGCCAATCCACGTGCGCACCCGCCGCCGCGAGGCGCACGGATCGTCCATGTGCAGGTGGCTGGAGTCCGTCGAGTATTCGGACGGGGCGGGCCGCGTCGTGCTCGCCAAGGCCGTCGCGGAACCCGGCAAGTACAAAACGCTTGAAAATGGCTCAGTCGTCGAGAAGGACAGCGGGACGGACGTCCGCTGGGTCGGTTCCGGCCGCACCATCTACAACAACGCCGGGAATCCCGTCAAGCAGTACGAGCCGTACTTCAGCGGGAGCGACAATTACGAGAGTGAGCCCGCCGTCGTCGAGACCGGGGTCACGCCCGTGCTGCACTACGACCCGCTCGACAGGCTCGTGCGCACGGACTTGCCGGACGGGACGTTCAGCAGGGCGGAATTCGCCACGTGGGAACAGAGGAACTTCGACCAGGACGACACCGTGCTGGAAAGCGCCTGGTACGCGGACAGGAACTCGCCGGACCCGGCGGGGAACGAACCTGCAAATCCTGAAAAGAGGGCCGCATGGCTCGCCGCGAAACACGCGGGCACTCCGTCCGTGGAGTACCTGGACGCGCAGGGACGCCCGTTCTACAGCGTCGCGGACAACGGGACGCGGGGCAGGTACGCCACGCTCACGGTGTTCGACGTCCTGGGCAACCCGCTTTCCGTGACGGACGCCCGCGGCAACGTGGTAATGTCGTATGCCTACAACTCCCTCTCTGTGGCCTGCAGGACCGCGAGCATGGACGCCGGGGAACGCAGAACGTTGCTTGCTGTCGATGGCCAGCCCGTGCTCGGTTTCGATAGTCGCGGGCACAGGCTCCGCAGCGGGTACGACGCTTTGAGACGACCGACAGAACAGTGGCTGAGCGAGAATGGCGGCGCGGAAAAACTTGTCGGCAGGACCGTTTACGGCGAATCTGCGCCGAATTCTGAAGCCAGCAATTTGCGCGGCATGATGTGGAAGTCCTACGACCAGAGCGGGCTTGTGGAAAACGCCGCCTACGACTTCAAGGGCAACCTCCTGCAAGGATCGCGGCAATTTGCCCGCGCGTATAACCAGACCATAGACTGGAACGTCACCGCCCCGGACTCGCTGCTGGAATCGGAAACGTTCACGACGACTACCGCCTACGACGCGCTGAACCGCGCGACGAGCATCAGGACACCGCACAACTCAAGCATTCCTGCGAGCGAGATTCTGCCGGGCTACAACGAGGCCTCGCTGCTCGAGAAGGTTGACGTGAAGCTGCGCGGAGCCACTACCGCCACGAACTTTGTCCAGAATATCGACTACGATGCGAAGGGCCAGCGCGAGCGGATACAATACGGCAACGGCTCCACGACGGGCTACACGTATGACGATAAAACCTTCCGCCTGAAGCGCCTCCTGACAACCCGCAACAACGGGGCGGACGTCTTGCAGGACCTCAACTACACCTACGACGCCGTAGGCAATGTCACGCAGATAGACGACAGCGCCCAGCAGACGATATTCTTCAACGGCAGTGTTGTCAGCCCGAGCCAGAAGTTCGAATACGACGCCCTCTACAGGCTGGTAAAGGCCACCGGCCGCGAGCATGTTTCTGTGAATGCGGACAGCGAACCGGAGGCCGAAGGCTATAACGCCGCGCAGATAAGCCCGCAGGACGGCACCGCCATGCGGAACTACGCCCGCGAATGGGAATATGACAGCGTCGGGAATATCCTGTCGATGATTCATAAGTTTAATGGGTCGCAATGGACTAGGAGAAACGCTTACGCCACGGACTGCAACCGCCTCAACAGTACCGCAGTCGGGCAGACTACGGCGAGCTTCGCCTACAACGCCCACGGTTCCATGACGTCCATGCCGCACTTGAGCGCGATGGACTGGGACTTCACCGAAAAGCTGTGCCACGTCACCCGCGGCACGACCGAGGCCTACTACAACTACGACGGCAACGGAATAAGGACTCGCAAGGTTGTAGTGAAAAATGGCGTGACGGAAACCCGCCTGTACCTCGGCGGCTTTGAAATCTGGCGCAAGACCGTAAACGGTGCCCTAGATACGGAACGCGAGACATTGCACGTCATGGACGACCAGAAGCGCATTGCAATAGTCGAAACCTTGACGGTGGAAAACGGGAACCGTGTCGCGGGCCCTTCGCCCGTGCAACGCTACCAGCTAGACAACCACCTTGGTTCCGCGTCATTGGAACTCGACGCATCCGCGAACATCATCAGCTACGAGGAATACTACCCCTACGGCGACACCAGCTACCGCGCGGGCCGCAGCGCTAGCGAGGTGAGCCAGAAACGCTACCGATACACCGGCAAGGAGAAGGACGAGGAATCCTCGCTCTATTACTGCGAACAGCGTTACTATGCGGCGCACATATCGAGGTGGGTCTCGACGGACCCCACATGGCTTGAGGACGGCATCAACATCTACGCCTACGTGCACGGGAACCCCCTAAGCGGCGTGGACCCGAGCGGTATGGGAACGGAAAACAATGAAACGGCTGCAAATGATGAGTATAATGATGATAAAGCGAAAGAAAACCTAATAAATGCAATAAGGGAACATGTATTGTCTGGTTTAGGAGATGAAGGGCGAAAAAAGGTAGAGTCTATAATCGAAAAAATAAAGGATGGTTCCTTTGATGAGGAAATATATAAAAATATAGGTAGGCCGGAAAAAGGAACTGATGTAAATCCTACAAAGTTTGGTCGTTTAGTTGAAGATAAAGATTTGCAAGATCTTTATTATATTGCTAGGGCAAGGGATTATCAGATAAGAGACGGGAAAAATGGCGTTGCACAATACTATATCGTGTATGGTGCTAAATACATGTTTAGATTTAAATATGAAACACGTAATGAACTAACTGAAGAAGGTAAAGATTGGCTTGATGATACACTTAAAAATTTGCAAAACGAAATGGAAAAGATAATTTCTGAAAATCCTAAATGTGAAAATATCCCTGAAAAAATGCCAAATTCACTTAACGATTTAGCATTTAAAAGTCACGTAAGGGCATATGTTGATGCTGGCTTTTGTAAAGTGCCTATGGATTGGTGGGATATTATTGGAACCCCTGATCTATCAGATATAAAAAAAGGTATAAGACAGGGACTTGGTGTTGCTGCAGAGTGTTTTGATATAAAGATCTTCTTTTACAATACAGGCGCGATATATACCAATATGAACGTTAATCGTGAAAAAAAATAGAGAACAAAACAATTACACATTTTTTGAGTGTCAATTATATGATTGCTTCTTTTAAAAGTAGACATGCGAAATTTCTAGGACAAATTTTTTCCTCAATGTTTTGTCTAATTCCTTTAGGTCTCATTGTTTTTTTTGTATTACTTATTGTGATTGTTGAAATTGATGATAAATGGATAGCGGAATGGACTTCATTTTCTTTTGAAAAAAAAGAGTCATCGTTTGAAAATCTTTTGGGAATTATGGGGGTAGAAGAAATAGTAATAGAAAATGAAAATACATTCACTTTATTTGGTGTTTCTGCAGCAATTTCGAGCGAAAATAAAAGAAAAATATTGATATTTCGAACTACGGATGGAGGTAAGCATTGGGAAACAACTGATGCCGGTATAGATGTAGATGATGTCAATTTTTATCATGTTGGTGATTGTGTATATTTTGTTAATTTATTGAGTGAAAACTATAGAGGCAATAATCCAGTTTATGTATCTAGAGGTGATTTTAAAAATTGGAAATATTTTGGAATAACAAAAAATGCAGGATTTAACTTTGCTCATGTGGAGATGGCTAGCTCCTTTTCTAATGGTAAATTAGTCTTGTTGGAAAAAGAAAATACTGGTGATTTAATTTTTGAAGAATACTGCCAAAGCATTGGAAAAAAATATGCTCAAAATGACAGAAATTGGGTTCTTTGTGGATATGATAGTCCTTCTTCGTCGGTACACGAAGTTCGAATTCTTCGCAAATCTTTGGAAAAATACAGTATATATAACTCCTTTCCATATAAAAAGCATCCTTTTATCGCTGTTGGAATGGAACCGTCTGATTTTTACGTAAAAAATAATTTGATTGCGTGTCTTTTGAATTTTAAGATGGATAATGCGGGAATGAGTTGGCTTCATTATTTATATTATAGTATTGATGGTGGAAAAACATGGCAGAATAAAAAAATTCCTGCATTTATTAATGAACGCTTGTATATTTCAAAAAAAGAAATTATAGTTTTAGGATTAAATTATATAGATAACAAAAAACGGCTGAAGGTCTCCATTCTGACAATGCCGATTCCGAAAAAATAATCCTATATTAACATTATGCCCAGCATTTCTTTACAGAGAAAGCTACCCAAATTTTTTATGAGCAAAAATTTGGCAAAATTTACCTTAGAAAATATTGATCCGTTGAATCCTGTACTTCGTAATAAATACATAGATCAAGTTTTTATAGGAAATATCAAACAATTCAAAAAAAGTGGCAAATGAACTCATTTCTGATTAAATGTGCCCTATTTATTTCTCTCCTTCTCGCGGCATGCTCCAGCGAGAATTACGAGTCTGTTAGCATTGGCAATCAAGTGTGGATGGCGCGCAATTTGAATCGCGATATCGGTGGAAGTTTCTGTTACGACAACGATTCGTTGAACTGCGAAAAGTACGGGCGGCTCTACACTTGGAAAGCTGCACAGAACGCTTGCCCCGAAGGGTGGTCCGACTCATGCGGACTTTCGAGAACTTGAAAAGAAAGCCATGGGCGTCGATAGCGGGAATGTTGCTTCCGTCCTGAAATCACGCGGATGGGAATCGTCTGGCAAGAAGAACGGCTTTAACGCCATTCCGGCTGGCTATGGATATTTTACGTTGCATTTCGCTGACGAACATGAAAAAATGAAGTTTATTGCTCAGCCTGGTGCAAGCATGTTCTGGAGTTCCACAGGGAGCGATTCCATTGCTGAATTGTGGTACTTGACGCAAGGGGAAAAGGAAATCTTCTATTCTAGAAGTTCCTTTATGAATTACGGTTTGTTTGCGCTTTCCGTGCGTTGTGTAAAGAATAATAGCGCTGTCGCGACATTGTCGAAAAACGATTCCCTCGCTATGCTGGAGAAAGAGCAACTCATAGAATATTGGGAAAGAAAGACGATGAGTCCATATTTCCAATCTTGTAGTGAAAGCGGCAATGGTGACTTTAATAATTATATTCGCTTCCCCAATAATAAGTATCCGTTTTACATCAATAATGATTTGTTTTGTCCAAACAATTGGCCTTGCGGCGATGTTCCAGAGTGCCAAAAATTTTGCAAAGGGGCTGATGATAAGTATTATATACTTCATGGCGAACCGTATTTTAGACTCGGATGGATCTCGAAATTCAACTTGAAGGAAAACCGCTATGAAAAATATATTGAACTTGCCGACGATCCCTTTGATATAAAGCATGCAAAAAGAATAGAATGTTCATCGACTGGAGTAAATGTCGTCTATTATAAATCTAAAGAACGATACGATGATGGTGATCCCGAATTCTTTAGTTATGATAAATTCCAATAGTGGGTCAGAATGAGATTGAATTTTTTTGCGACACTATTTGTTCTTTTACTTATGCCATTATTTATGGCGTGTTCGAATGATGAAAAACAATCATTGAATAAAAATTTTGAGTCCGTACGTATTGGTAATCAGATATGGATGGCTAAAAATATAGACGCGGATGTTAGTGGGAGTTTCTGTTATAATAATGATTTGTTAAACTGCAAAAAATACGGGCGGCTATACACTTGGGATGCTGCGCAGAATGTATGTCCTGAAGGATGGCGGTTGCCGACCGAGAATGACTTTAGACAACTAAGAGAAAATGCCAGAAGTATTGATGAAAAGAATATCGCTTCGGTCCTGAAAAGTCCCGAGTGGGATTCTTTGGGGCGTAAGAACGGTTTCAATGCGCTTCCTAGTGGATACCGAAATGAATTTTACAATATTTTTTGTAACTTGTGCATGTTTATTGATTTCAATAATATGAAAATAAGGGATATGGGCATAGGTATTTGGGATTCGTTGTTCTATTTTGCTAAAGGTGAAAATGCGTTCTTTTGGAGTATTGCCAATGGAAACAATTTGGACTCCGCCGCATATCCCGGACATGGTGTTTGGTATCTACACAAAGATGGTGAAAGTTTTTTCTATTCCAGTTTATGGAAAGACCATGTTTTGAAAATTGACAATGGAAGAAGTTTTGTTCAGGTGAAGACTTATGTAGATGCCTGGTATGATATGGTAAAGCCTGCGTTTGCGTTTCCTGTTCGCTGCATAAAGAACTTGCCGAAACAGAAGGGCTTGGAACCGTCTGAACAAGATGAAGATGAAAAGGCTCTTATAACAAAGTGGATGGATGAAACTCAGTTCGATTATTATACTCGTTGTAATGAAGGTTCGGCTTGTAAAAAAGGCCAGTTCTGTGGCTCGCTTAAAAGGTGCCAAAAATTCTGCATGGACCCAAAAGACAGTTCATATGTGATGCTTACAAGATACCAAATTTTTAAGGGTAATCCAAGAAATGAATTTAAAGAGATTTTTCAGTTTGAATTCCGAGAATACGATGACGGGGTTACTTTGGGAAGGGCCGAAAATATCACGTGTACGGAGAACGGCTTTTCTATCGAAATGTTTGTGGAAAAATACAAAAAAAACTATGCCTTTGTAATAGATATCGATCGAAACGGAACAGTCTCTTTTCCTCAAAAAAATAAGGGATGCTTTCAGCTGTATGATATAAGGTCCCAAGAACTGAAGAAATATGGCGAAGGGTGTAATGAGAAAAGGTATATGTCCCCTTTCCCTAGGGGCGATTTCTATCGGTTTGAAACAGAGAGAACTTTATTGTTTTAGAAGTTTAAATAAAAGTTTTTTAGGTTTCACTCCCCATCGTATATCGGAACAACAGAATGTGAGCGAGTTGAATAATGGATTTTTTAGTGATTTTGTTCAAAAATAATCCTATATTAACCATATGGCCAGCGTTTCGTTACAAAGAAGGAATCTTGGAATTCAGGAGAAATCTTCTGATTTAGAAACGCAGTTGCTTGAGTTGGGATTTCTCTGCGAAAATAATGATGGAGTCGGGCAGGTTACGGCGAGCTTCTCCTACAACGCCCACGGCAGCATGGCCTCCATGCCGCACCTCTCCGCGATGGACAGGAATTTCTTTAGGTGTTGATTGCATGGCTAAATTAAAAAAAATGGTTCCCTTTTTTTTCATAGGTGTAATAATTCTCGTTTCATTGCTTTTTGTTGCTGATGAAATTGATCTTAAGTGGATTGCAGAATGGACTTCGCTTTCTTTTGAAAAGGAAAAATCTTTGTCTGATATGGATTTTTCTTTTCATGACGAAGCCGTTGTTGATAATGAAAAAATAGTCACTTTATTTGGCACGAAAAATGAATCCAAAAGTGACAATAACAAGCCCATTGTATTGCGAACGATTGATGGCGGCAAAAGTTGGAAGAAATCGGAAATAGACATTGATTTCCAATCTGCATCGTTTGATCGTGTCGGTGATAGTGTTTATATGGTTGCTTTTATTGATAGCAATGATTCGGTAAGTCGTCCTGTTTATGTTTCTAGCGGCGATTTTGAAAAATGGGAATATGTCGGGATGGCGGAGTCTCCTGAAATTGGTTTATATCATGTAAATAAAGATTCTTCGAATTTCTTTGCATTGGAAAGAGAAAACTATCCGATTGTACATTTGGGAGAATATTGCCGTAGTTGGAGCCAACGTTATGCTTATAATGACAAAAATTGGATCGTTTGCGGAAATAATAAACGATATGAAGTCCGTGTTTTACATAAATTAGGAGATGAATATAGAGTACATAGTCAGTTTGTTTATAAATGGCATTTTGGAATTATTAGTGATTTCGGACTTGCGAATGACGTAATTCCGTCAGTTTTTTATGTTAATGGAAACATAATGGCTGGAATTTTTCAATTTAGATGGTCAACTTCAAAATGGATTCACTATCTGTATTATAGTGTTGATGGTGGAAAAACGTGGCAGAACGAAAAAATTCCAGTTTTCGCGTTTGAGCGTTTGACTGTGACGGAAGATAAAATTGTTGTTCTTGGCTTTGACTGGTTTTACAAGGAGAAACGTGGAGAAACCGCAATCCTCACGATACCGCTTCCGAAAAAATAATCTTATATTAACCTTATGCCCTGCGCTTCTTTATAAAAAAGAGAGCCGAAACACCTTTCGACTCTCAAATTTTTTTGCGTCTCTAGTAACTAATAACTAGTAACTGCACCGCAGGTGCTACTTACCCTTAGGCAACTGCACAGAAATATGAATATCCTGCAACTGCTGCAGATCCACTTCGCTCGGGCACTGGTCCATCGGGCTAGAGGCACTCGTGTTCTTCGGGAACGCGATGTAGTCACGGATAGATTCTTCACCTTCCATGGTAGCAACAACGCGGTCGAGACCGAAGGCCAAGCCACCGTGCGGAGGAGCGCCGTACTTGAAGGCATCGACGAAGAAGCCGAACTTGGTCTTCACCTGTTCTTCGGAGAGACCGAGCAGGCGGAACACCTTTTCCTGAACTTCCGGGTTGTGAATACGGATAGAACCACCGCCGATTTCCACGCCGTTAAGAACAAGGTCATAAGCTTCAGCGTTGCAATCCTTGAGGTTGCCGCTGAGCATCATGTCCAAATGTTCCGGAAGCGGGTTCGTGAACGGGTGGTGCATAGCCATGTAGCGGCCTTCGGTATCGCTGTATTCGAACATCGGGAATTCGGTAATCCAAACAAATTCACGCTTCTTCGGATCGCGGAGACCCTTGATACGGGCGACTTCCAAGCGGAGCTGGCCCATAGCCGTTGCTGCAATCTTTTCCGGACCGGCGATGAAGAACATCATGTCGCCGCACTTGGCGCCGACAGCGTCACGGAGTTCGTTAAGTTGTTCGGTCGTAAAGAACTTGCCGACCTGAGTTTCCACTTCGTCATTTTCCTTGACGCGCATCCACACGAGGCCCTTAGAACCGTACTTGCCCACGTAAGCGGTGAGTTCGTCAATCTGCTTACGAGTAAAATCGACACAGCCCTTAGCGGCGATACCGCGGATCTTGCCACCTGCGGCAACGCAGTTCTTGAACACGCCAAAGTTGGACTTGGCACCGATTTCGGACACATCGTGGATTTCGAGGTCGAAGCGGAGGTCCGGCTTATCAGAACCGTACTTGAGCATAGCTTCTGCCCACTTCATACGGCGGATGTGGCGCGGCGGTTCGAAGTCCCAAACCTTGCCCAAAACTTCAGTCACGAACTTGTCGAACATTTCCATCACTTCGTCCTGGTTGACGAAGGACATTTCAACGTCGATCTGCGTGAATTCCGGCTGACGGTCAGCGCGGAGGTCTTCATCGCGGAAGCACTTGGCAATCTGGAAGTAGCGGTCCATGCCGGCAATCATCAAGAGCTGCTTGTACTGCTGCGGAGACTGCGGGAGGGCGTAGAACTTG